>NZ_JFJW01000037.1:0-33759 GCF_000611125.1 Cupriavidus sp. SK-4 | reverse complement strand
GCGCGCTGCCGTCAGGCGGCAGGGCAGGCTGGGCAGCCGGCGCACCCGTGGTGCCTGGCACCGGTGCCGCTGGCACGGAGGACCCGCTGGCCGCGGGTGCCGCGTCGCCGGCGATCAGCGCCGCCAGCGGGTCCTCCGTGCCTGCTGAGGCCAGCGTGGCAGGCCCGGCGGCTTGCGCCGAACCCATGGTCACCACCGGCGGCACCGCCGGGCGCGGTTCGATGCGGGGCGGCGGCGTAGTGGCACTGGTCGTCGCATCCCCGGTCTGCGCGCACGCGACCAGGCCCCACGCGGCCAGCACGGCAAAACCGAGGCGGCGCAGGGGCAGGCCACCGCGTCCGGCAGGGCCAGGACAGAGCGGTGTGGCGGGAATTCGACGGGAGACTGGCGGCAATTCGGACAGCAATTCAGGCAAGCAACAACAATGGCCGGAGCAGGCAAGGGCTCCGGAGGCGGGACTGTTTTTTATCAGCCGACCCATTTGACCGCAAGCCGGGTTACAAAATCCATCACACTGTGCGACGTCTCACAATGCGAAAAACCCCCGGATATGGCGCGATTGACTAGCGAAAACCCGCACTTGCACGGTACCCCGTGGCGAAAGAGCCACCGCTATAATCGGCTGGCTTGTCTTTCGGGTAAGACAGCCCTTTGCCGTGGCCCGCGACCGGCGCCCGGCATGCAGGGCACGCCGCCGTGCCCGTTCGCAACAGGCACAGCGTTGCGCAAGCCGCCGTACCCCGGCGGCTGGTGCGTCACGGTCCGGCGCGCGGCATCATGCAAGCCGCGAGCCTGCATCCGAATCAATATCTATAAGAGGAGAAGTGGAGATGGAACGTCGTTCCTTTCTGTTGAAAGCGTCGGCCGTGGCCGCCACCGGGGCACTGGCCGCGTGCGGCAAGGGTGAAGAGAAGGCAGCGCCTGCCGCCGCCAGCGGCCCGGCAGCGCCGGCCGTGGTCGGCAGCAACCCGGCCGTGGAATGGCGCCTGGCCTCGAGCTTCCCCAAGTCGCTCGACACCATCTTCGGCGGTGCCGAGCTGCTGTCGGCCCGCGTCAAGGAACTGACCGACGGCAAGTTCAATATCAAGGTCTTTGCCGCCGGTGAAATCGTGCCGGGCCTGCAGGTGCTGGACGCGGTGCAGAACAACACCGTGCAGATCGGCCACACCGCCGGCTACTACTACTTCGGCAAGAACCCGACGCTGTGCTTTGACACCACGGTGCCGTTCGGCCTGACCGCACGCCAGCAGAACGCCTGGATGATGCAGGGCAACGGCATGAAGCTGATGCGCGAGTTCTTCAAGGAATACAACGTCGTCAACTTCCTGGGCGGCAACACCAACGCGCAGATGGGCGGCTGGTTCCGCAAGGAAATCAAGACCGTGGCCGACCTGCAGGGCCTGAAGTACCGCATCGCCGGCTTTGCCGGCGTGGTGCTGTCGCGCCTGGGCGTGGTGCCGCAGCAGATCGCCGGCGGCGACATCTACCCTGCGCTGGAAAAGGGCACCATCGACGCGGCCGAGTGGGTGGGCCCGTACGATGACGAGAAGCTGGGCTTTTACAAGGTGGCGCCGTACTACTATTACCCGGGCTGGTGGGAAGGCAGCGCGCAGCTGTCGTTCTACGCCTCGGCCACCGAGTACGAGAAGCTGCCGGCGCTGTACAAGCGCGCGCTGGAAACCGCCACCATCGAGGCGCACACCAACATGATGGCCAAGTACGACACGGTCAACCCGCAGGCGCTGGCCCGCCTGCTGGAAAACGGCGTCAAGCTGCGCCCGTTCTCCAAGGAGATCATGGAGGCCTGCTTCAAGGCGACCCAGGAATCCTACGCCGACGAAACCGCCAAGAACCCGTCGTTCAAGAAGATCTACGACGACTGGCGCGTGTTCCGCAACAACCAGGCCGCCTGGTTCAACGTGGCCGAGCAGGGCTTCGCCCAGTTCAGCTTCGCGCGCAAGCTGTAAGCGGCACACTGCCCCGGGCCGTCCGCGGCCTGCCGCAAACCCCATGTTCCCTCGGGAGCATGGGGTTTTTTGTTGGCCACGGCAGGCGGGCGCCCGCCGGGCGGGGATCGCGCGGCGCCGGTAGAATCGCCGGCATCTACCGGAAATCCCTATGCAACTCGGCATTCTCTACGCCCTCCTGGCCTACGTCATCTGGGGGCTGCTCCCGCTCTATATCAAATCGCTGCCCGGCATTGCGCCGCTGGAGATCCTGCTGCACCGGATGGTGTGGTCGCTGGTATTCCTCGGCCTGATCCTGACCTGGCGGCACCAGTGGGCGTGGCTCGGCCGGGTGCTTAAGGACCGGCGCCTGCTGCTGTCGTTCGGCGCCAGCGCGGCGCTGCTGTGCGCCAACTGGTTCCTCTACATCTGGGCGGTGTCGGCCAACCGCGTGGTCGATGCCAGCCTGGGCTACTTCATCAACCCGCTGTTCAGCGTGCTGCTGGGCGTGGTGTTCCTGCACGAGCGGCTGCGCCTGGTGCAATGGCTGTCGATCGCGGTAGCCGCGGCCGGGGTGGCCTGGCTGACGGTGGCGGCAGGCCAGCTGCCGTGGATCGCACTGGGGCTGGCGGCCAGCTTCGGCGGCTATGGCCTGCTGCGCAAGACCGGCGCGCTGGGTGCGCTGGAAGGGCTGTCGCTGGAGACGCTGCTGCTGTTCCCGCTGGCCGCGGCGGCACTGGCCTGGCTGTTCGCCACCGGCCAGGACAGCTTCACCCACGCAGCGCCGGGTACGCAGTGGCTGCTGCTGCNGGTGGCTGCTGCTGCTGGCCGGGCCGGTGACGGCGGTGCCGCTGCTGTTCTTTGCGGCCGGCGCGCGGCGCATTCCGCTGTCATTGCTGGGCCTGCTGCAGTACACCGGGCCGACGCTGCAGCTGCTGCTGGGCGTGTGGCTGTGGAACGAACCATTCCCGGTACAGAAGCAGGTCGGCTACGCGCTGATCTGGCTGTCGCTGGCCTTGTATGCGGCCGAGGGGCTATGGATGAATACTCGGCAGAAGCCCGCTATCATCCAGTCGATCAATGAACCTAACTAAATATCAAGACATTTCATTCGTCGCACAGATAACCAATACGGTGCCTGGCCACCATGTCCGCCCCGCCTGATGCCACTCCCTCGGTCCAGCGCAAGATCATCCATTGCGACTGCGACTGTTTCTACGCCTCGGTCGAGATGCGCGACGACCCCTCGCTGCGCGGCCGCCCGATGGCCGTGGGCGGCTCGCCCGACCGGCGCGGGGTGATTGCCACCTGCAACTACGAAGCGCGCGCCTTTGGCGTGCGTTCGGCGATGCCATCGGCACAGGCGGTCAAGCGTTGCCCGGACCTGCTGATCGTGCGCCCGGCGATGGACAAGTACCGCGAGGTCTCGCGCCGGATCTTCGCGATCTATCGCGAATACACCGCGCTGGTCGAACCGCTGTCGCTGGACGAGGCCTACCTGGACGTGAGCCTTTGCACCCGCCACGCCGGCAGCGCCACCCGCATCGCCGAGGAAATCCGCCAGCGTGTGCGCGATGAAGTGGGCGTGACGGTATCGGCCGGGGTGGGCCCGAGCAAGTTCGTGGCCAAGATCGCCAGCGACTGGAACAAGCCCGACGGGCTGTTCGTGGTCAAGCCGGCGGCGGTCGATGGCTTTGTCGCCGCGCTGCCGGTGGAACGCATCCACGGCGTGGGCAAGGTCACCGCGGCCAAGCTGCGGCGCCTGGGTGCCGAGACCTGCGGCGACCTGCGGCCGTGGTCGCCGGACAAGCTGCACCGCGAGTTCGGGGTCTTCGGGGCGCGGCTCTACAAGCTGTGCCGCGGCGTCGACGAGCGCGAGGTCACGCCCGAGCGCGAGCGCAAGTCCATCAGCGTGGAAGAGACCTATGCCGACGACCTGCCCGACCTGCAGGCCTGCATGGCCGAGCTGGAGCCGCTGGTCGCCATGCTCGAAGCCCGCATTGAGCGGGCACAGGCACACGACACCATCGACAAGCTGACCGTGAAGCTGCGCTTCTCTGACTTCCGCCAGACCACGGTGGAATGCCGCGGCCACGCGCCGGACCGCACTGTCTACGCGCGCCTGCTGGCTGAGGGCCATGCGCGCCGGGGTTTGCCGGTGCGGCTGCTGGGGGTGGGGGTAGGGACCAGCGACCGGGATACGTCGCAGCTGGAACTGTTCGACTGAGCGCAGGATTATTCCGGCGAATAATCAACGCACCTAAAATCCGGATACCTTGATAAATCGCATCAATAAACAAGCTACTGCAGGTCGTTGCGCATCACCAGCAGCCAAGGCATGTGCGAATTGGTGACGCCGTCGAGCCGGCCCGAATCGCCCAGCTCGATCTCCTCCAGCGACACCGACTGCTGGACATTGCCGCCGATGGCACGCACCACGCGCGTGGCCGGATCCACGCCGACCACGATGTCGCAGTGCATGGGCGTGGTGCCGAAGCCGATTTCGGCGATGTCCTCGAGATAGCGGTCGCGCCCGCGCCCCGCGCAGATGATGTCGCCGGGCCGGGGCATGGCGGGCACGGGCTCGATATGGAAGGCCGGCCTGGGCAGGATGCCATCGCGGGCATCGACCACGTACATCGAGTGCGACTGCCCGGTCAGGAACTGGCGCTCGTCCAGCCCCGCCTTGCGCAGCACCCATGAGATAAACACCGCCGACCAGGCCCAGGACCCCTGCGTCACCTGCCCGCAGCCGGGCGCTTCGCCGACGATGCCCCAGTAGCGGCGCGCCAGCGAGCAGCCCAGGGGCGTGGCTTCCATGCCGGTGCCGTCCGGAAAGGACAGGCAGCTGGCAGCGGGTGGCGGATTGCCGTTGGTCTTGGATTCGGTGTCGGTGGTGGCGGCAGCGGGTGCCCCGGCTGCCTCTGCGGTGGACGCTGGCTGGGCCTCCGGGATCTCTGGCAGTGGCGCAGGCAGCTCCGGTGCGGGCACCGGGCTGTAGGTGACGCAGGACGTGTCGTCCCGGCCCAGCCGGACCACCTGCCCGCCCCAGCGGGCCCATTCCTGCGTGGCGATCTCGACGATGCGTTCGCGCGGCGTGGCGCCCGGGCGCGTCACCGGCCTTTCGGGGTCGGGCAGGGCGCGCGCCTGCGGCCGCACCGGCTCGCTGACGGTGGTGCAGGCACTCAGCAGTGCCAGCGCCACGGCAACGCAAGCCGCGCGCATGGTGCCCGCAGCCTGTGGAGAAAGCTGTGGAACCGGCTGTGGAAAGCGCTGTGCATAACGCTGTGGAGATCTGCGGCGCGGCGGACGGGCAAGCATGGAGGCCCCATGTGGCACGGCACCCGGTCCGGCCTGTCATGGCCACGGCTGGACGCCTGTTGGAAGACTTCGCGCGCGATCGCTCCGATGGTGGATTCAGCGATGCGGCGGATACTGCAGAAAATCAGCTTACCGCTGTGGATAACGTCCCCCGCCTGGCGCTCGCCTGCGCCCTCGGGCACCGGGCGGCGGCATGGCGGGGTCTGACAATTCGGGCCCTGCAGTGCAGCCCGTCAGGCTCACTGGTTGACAGCGTCCTTGAACTTCTGGCCAGCCTTGAACTTCACGGTCTTGGCTGCTTCGACCTTGATTTCTTCGCCGGTACGCGGGTTGCGCGCCATGCGCTCGCCACGCTCGCCCTTGCTGAACGTGCCAAAGCCGATGAGGCTCAGCGTTTCGCCCTTGGCCACGGCGTCCATGATGGCCGACAGGGTCACGTTCAGTGCCTGTTCCGCCTTGGACTTGGTCAGACCGTCCACCCCGGCTGCGATAGCGTCGATCAGTTCGGTTTTCGTCATGCTTCACTCCGTATCGAGTTGATAAAACACAGGCGTCCGCATGCCGGGCGGCCTGGCTGGCACCGCTCCGGCAAAGACGCCGCGGGCCACATGATACCGTGTCGGACAAGGCGCACCGGGAACAGATTGTTACCTGGCAGTTTCCGCGAGGCCGCGCCAGGCTGGGCTTCGCGGCAAATCGACGCAGCCGGGTGCAGCCGTCGCAAGTGGCGGAAGGTGACGAAAGCGCCCTAAGGTGACAGGGCAGGGCACCCAAGCCCGCGCAGCGCGATGGCGGGCGGGCCGGGTGCCTATGCCCTCACCCATCCCTCGGCAGAGGCCCTCAGAGGCCCTCTGCGCACGCCCAGGCGTATTGGACAGGGTTGGAGAGCCTGTGATGGCCTGAAGCGCTTGCAGGCGCTCTGGCGGCCTCGGAGGCGCGGACTGCACTATGTTGCATGTTGTCGGATCACCGGGCCTGGCGGCGAACCGAGCGGCTATTCGGCCCATGCATGGCGCTTTGCAGGTCGGTTTACGGCCCGGCTCCAGATCCTGCCGGCAGCGTATACGCGCAAGTTGGTGTGATTGGGCGTATACGCCCGAGGTATACGCCCTCTCTTCAATCCCTAAACCTCAAAGTTTCGCGTTATCGCGAGGTTTACGGCCCCGGCCATTCGGATGATGCCTTGGGGGCATTCTTTTGCCGACGCCGTTGTCTCGTTCTTTCGGTTTACCTTTTTCTTTCATGTATACAAATAGTAGTAGTAAGTAAACACCCGCCCCCGCTGTGGAAAACCACGTAAACGTCTTTCGGTTCAACGGTTTACGTAAACGAGAAGTGGTCGTATCCAATGTTGGCCGAGGTGGATGACTCAGCCATCCGGAGGAGGTCAGTGCCGCACGCCCTCCGACTTATGCCTGAGGCATCCCCATGCCAGCCCCAGGCAGCCCACATCGAATCCGCGTGCTTGTCCACAGTTCGGGGCGAGGTTATCCACACGCCGGGACGTAAACGAGCGTCGCGGCTGGGGGGGGAATGGGTACCGTATACGTGCCAACTGCGACCAGGGGCGTATACGGTGAAGTCGCCGGAAAAGGGGCGTTACGTATACGTGTCACGGTTGCACCGGTATCATCCCCGATCGCGCCGGAACGGCCGGCACAGCGGGCCACTCAGGCACAACAGGCGACGAGCACGGAAAGGCAAATGGCGGACAAGGCAAAGCGCAAGGCAGCGGACGAGGGCAAGAAGAAGACGGCGAGCGACCGGATCGAGGTGCGCCAGTCAGGCGTGCACGGCAAGGGCGTCTATGCGATCGGCCAGATTGCCGAAGGCGAACGCGTGATCGAGTACAAGGGCGAGCACATTTCGTGGAAGAAGGCGCTGGAGCGGCATCCGCACGATCCCAGCGATCCCAACCACACTTTCTACTTCAGCCTGGACGACGGCAGCGTGATCGACGCCAAGTACGGCGGCAACCGCGCGCGCTGGATCAACCACGCCTGCGAGCCCAACTGCGAAGCGCGCGAGAAGAAGGGCCGCGTGTTTATCCACGCGCTGCGCGATATCGCCCAGGGCGAGGAGCTGTTCTATGACTACGGCCTGGTTATCGACGCGCGCTATACCGCCAAGCTGAAGAAGGAATTCGAGTGCCGCTGCGGCAGCCCGCAATGCCGCGGCACCATGCTGGCACCTAAGGATAAGAAGAAGGCCAAGTAAGGCGCGCGCCTGTACCAGCGCAGCAGCGGGTTCAGGCCACCGATCCCGGCGGTTCGCAGGGGATCCGGATCACGAAGCGCATGGTCGGCCGCCGTTCGGGCGCGCTGTCCGCGGCCGGTGCATCGCCGGCCGCACCCGGCACCGGCGGCACGTCCTCGATGCGGATGGTGCCCTGGTGCAGCGTCACGATCTCATGGACGATGGCGAGCCCCAGCCCGGCGCCGCCGCTGTGGGCCGCCCGCCCGCCACCCGGCTCGGGGGCGCGGTCGCCGCGGAAGAAGCGCTTGAAGACTTCCTCGCGCCGCTGCGGCGGGATGCCGGGGCCGTTGTCTTCCACCATCACCACCGCCATGCCACGGTGACCCATGGCCTCGCCGCCGGCGCGCACCGTGATGCGCCCGCCCGCCGGCACGTACTTCACCGCGTTATCGATCAGGTTGGACAGGGCCTCGCGCATCAGCAGCCGGTTGCCGCGCACCACCGCGGGCGCGCTGCCGGTGAAGGTGGGGCCGGGCAGGATCTCGAAGCCCAGGTCGATGCGTTGCGCCAGCGCCTGCGGCACCCACTCGGCGCCGGTTTCGAAGGCCAGCTCGGCCAGGTCGAAGTGTTCCACCGGCCCTAGACGCTCCAGCGACAGCCCCGGCTCGGCGCGCGCCAGCGACAGCAGCTGGTTGGACAGCCGCACCGCGCGGTCGGCGGCGGTCTGCACCTCGCGCAGCGCATGCCGGGCGACTTCCAGCGAATCGGCTTCCTGGGCCCGGTCGGCATGCAGCTTGACCGCGGTCAGCGGCGTGCGCAGCTGGTGCGCGGCATCGGCAATGAACTTGCGCTGCGCGTCGAGCGCATCGCGCAGCCGCGCCAGCAGCGCATTCAGGCCGCGGATCAGCGGCGCCACCTCGGCCGGCACCTGGGTCTCGTCCAGCGCGGCGAGCGAGCGGGCAGTCTGCCGGTTGAGCTTGTCGGCCAGGATCTGCAGCGGCACCAGTTCTTCCTTGAGCACGTGCGACAGGATCAGGCTGCCCACCAGCAGCAGCAGGATCAGCGGCACCGACACCGACAGCAGGATCTCGTTGGCGGCGGTCTCGCGCCGGTCCAGCAACTCCGCCACCTCCACCACGATCGGCCCGCGCGCGGCCTTGCCGGCCTCGCTGGTACCGAGTTCGTCGACCGCGGCGCTCGGCAGCATCACCGGCAGCCGCACCGCGCGCACCTGGCGGCCGCTGAACCAGGCGTAGAACAGGCGCGCATCGTGCAGCGTGGTCTGGCCGGTGCCGTAGCCCAGCCAGGTGTCCATGCCGCCGATCAGCCCGTCGGGGCCGTGGATGCGCCAGTAGATGCGGTCGGTGCCTTCGGCCTCGACCAGCGTCTGCGCGATCATCGGGATGTCCTGCTCCAGGCGCGGGCCGGCAATGCGGATCTGCTGGGCGATGTTGTTGGCCACGCCATACAGCGCGCGGTCGAACACCTGCGTGGTGTAGTGCGCCGCCAGCCAGTACGACAGCGAGCCGCTGGTCAGCACCAGCGCAAACAGCGGCGTGGCCAGTGCGCGCAGCAGGTGCACGCGCAGGCTGATGTTGGAGCCGGGGCGGGAGGCCTGGCGCGTCGCCGCGGGCGCAGGGGTGGCGCCCGCGGCGTCAGCCGCGGCGGAAGCTGGGGGCACGTTCCGCGTTGCGATGCGGGAGGCGGTGCGCCAGGAAACCCGGGAGGAGGTGCGGGAGCGAGGCCACATTGCCGGCTAGGCCGAAGGGCAGGGCCGCGTGTCGGGCAACCGCGGCGGCCGGAGCGGTTTCATTGTCCGGCGCGGATCTGCAGCAGGTAGCCGAAGCCGCGCACGGTGACGATCTCGACATCGCTGTCCTCGAGCTTCTTGCGCACGCGATGCACATAGACCTCGATCGCGGTGTCGCCCACGGTGTCGCCGCCTTCGCCGGCGGGGTGGGCAAAGGTGGCCAGGTGGTCCTGCAGCTGCGCCTTGCTGACCACGCGGCCCTGGCGCTGCAGCAGCAGTTCCAGCACCGCGAACTCGCGCGGCGACAGCTCCAGCGGGCGGGCGTCGATAAACATGCGGCGGTCNGGTCGTTGCCCGCCAGCCGCAGGCGCCCCAGGCGCACGTCGCGCTCGGGGGCGGCCTCGCCCTGCTGGCTGCGGCGCAGCAGCACGCGCACGCGCGCTTCCAGCTCGGGCAGGGCGAAGGGTTTGATCAGGTAGTCGTCGGCGCCGGCGTTCAGGCCCGAGAGCTTGTCTTCCAGTTCGTCGCGCGCGGTCAGGATGATGACCGGGGTGGTGCGGTTGCGGGCGCGGTAGCGCGCCAGCAGGGTCATGCCGTCGATGCCGGGCAGGCCCAGGTCCAGGATGACCAGGTCGTGCTGCTCGCGCAGCAGGTGTTCGGTGGCATAGACGCCGTCGTGGACGACGCGCATCTGGTGGCCAGCGCGGGACAGGCCGGCTTCGACGCCGCTGGCAATCTGGCGGTCGTCCTCGATCAGCAGGATACGCATGGCGGCAGCTCGGGCAGGAAGTTGGGCATGGCTGGAGGGAAGGCCTCTTGGCGCACACGGGAGGTGCGGGCCTGCCGCAGATTGTACTAGGCGCGGGCCCCCGCTTCCTTACGGATTGCCTACAGCGGCCAGATCCGGCGCTGCCGCCGCGCCCGCGCTTAGTCGGTCACCGCATCGGCGGCGCGCTCGATGAAGTGGGCCAGGTCGATGTCGCGCTGGGTCAGGCCGTTGGCATCGTGCGTGGACAGCGTGATGTCGACCCGGTTGTAGACGTTGAACCATTCGGGGTGGTGGTCGGCTTTCTCGGCCTGGATCGCCACGCGCGTCATGAAGCCGAAGGCGGCATTGAAGTCATGGAAGGTGAAGCGCTTGAAGATCGCGTCGCGGTCCGGGACGGTGGTCCAGCCGGGCAGGTCTGCCAGCAGCGTGGCACGGGCTTGCGGGGAAAGCGGGGTCATAGGGGGCTCGATCTGGTCGTAACGAAAACGAAGGCCGCAAATCAATGCGGACAGCCGGCCCGCCCGCGCCGTGGCGGCGGGCATGCCGGCATTGTTTCACAAAGCGGGAAGCGGGGCAGCGCGCCCCGGGTTTGCCGGCGAGGGCCGGATCAGATGTCTTCGGTGTCGGCCCAGCCTTCACGGGTGCCGACATTGAGCACCTGGTCGCCCGGGGCCACGTCGCCCGCGCCCAGCGTCGGCTGCGCGCGCAGTTCTTCGTACAGCGGCGCAAAGTCCGGCCGGGTGGCGTCAAACAGCTGTTCGAAGCTGTCGATCACGAAGTAGGTCTTCTGGAAGGTGTCGATGCGGTAGCGCGTGCGCATGATGCGGCGCACATCGAAGCCGATCCGGTTGGGGCTGGCCGAATCCAGGCTGTAGATCGACTCGCCCTGGCTCGACAGGATGCCCGCGCCGTAGATGCGCAGGCCCTGCGGCGTGCGGATCAGGCCGAATTCAACCGTGTACCAGTACAGCCGCGACAGCATGTCCAGCGCGCCCAGCCCGGCCGCCTTCAGCCCGCCCTTGCCGTAGGCCTCCATATAGTCGGCGAAGACCGGGTTGATCAGCAGCGGCACATGGCCGAACACGTCGTGGAAGCAGTCCGGCTCCTGCAGGTAGTCCAGCTGCTCGGGCTTGCGCATCCACCAGCTGGCCGGGAAGCGGCGGTTGGCCAGGTGCTCGAAGAACACCTGGTCCGGCACCAGGCCGGGCACGGCCACGACCTGCCAGCCGGTGGCGCGCATCAGGGTTTCATTGAGCTGGTCGAAATCAGGGACGCGGTCCTTTTCCATGCCTAGCGTGGCCAGGCCCTGCAGGAATTCATCGCTGACACGGCCCTGCAGCATCGCGGCCTGGCGCTCGTACAGCTTGCGCCAGATGGCATGGTCGGTGCTGGTGTAGCGGTGCACCGGCTGGGCGATGGTGAAATCCGGGCGCAGTTCCTGGCCGGACAGCAGGCCGGCGTCGAACTGTTCCTTGAGCTTGTCGGTCAGGGTGCCCTGGAAGGCGCCGGGGGCTTCGGTGGCCGTGGCGATGGACATGGTGCGCGTCTCCTTGTAATGCGTGCTTGCTGCATCGGCGGCAGCATGAATGCGGATTTACTGCGTAGTTTAGACAGCCAGGCGCGCAGAATGGCCGCAAAATCCGCTTGTTTTGGTGCGGCGGCGCATATAATGTGCATCGTTCAAATAAAGAGTGCGGGATTTGTGTATGACTGCCTCCGGCGTCTCCCTGGACCCCTTCGACCTCGCGCTGCTGGCCGTCCTGCAGGCCGACGGCCGCACCACCCACCAGCAGCTGGCCGAACGCGTGCACCTGTCGCCCAGCCAGGTCGGGCGCCGGCTGGCGCGGCTGGAAGCCGACGGCGTCATCACCGGCTACCGCGTCAACCTGTCCTCGCAAGCGCTGGGACTGGGGGTGATGGTCTTTATCAGCGTCAAGCTGGCCCACCATGCCGACACCATCATCGAACGCTTCCGCGAAGAGATCCTGCTGCTGGAAGAGGTGCAGGAGTGCTATTCGGTGGCCGGCGAGGCTGACTACCTGATCCGCGTGGTCGTGCCCGACCTGCCCACGCTGGCCGAATTCACCATGAAACGGCTGATGCGCGTGCCCGGCGTGGAAAGCGTGCGTTCGAACATCGTGCTGACCGCGATCAAGTGCGACGGCCCGCTGCCGCTGTCGCACCTGCGCTGAATCTTTTCCTGCGGCGCGTTGCAGGTTTGCGTGCCGGTCTTGCGCTCCTGTGGCGTGCGTGTCACCCTCGCCGGGTGCCGCAAACGTGGCGGGAACGGAGGATGGCAGGATGAAGGGAATCGTCGCCCGAGCCGATCGGGGTCTTGGCAGGTTGCCAATGCAATCGCATGCGCGGCGCGCAGTCCTGGCCCTGGTGGCCACGCTTGGAATCCTGGCAGCCGGCGGCGCGCAGGCCGCGCAGGTGACGCGCTTCTCCCCCGAAGGCACGGTCGGTCAGGTCAGGCAGGTGGCGATCCGCTTCGACGAGGCCATGGTGCCGATGGGCGACGTCCAGGCCGCCGCGCCCGCGGCGGTTTCCTGCACCGGTGCCGGCACCGGCGGGCAGGCCCGCTGGATCGATGCGAAGAACTGGGTCTATGACTTTGCCAGCGACCTGCCGCCAGGCGTGCGCTGCACCGTGCGCATGCGTACCGGCCTGCGCAGCGTGGCCGGCACCGCCTATGCCGGCAAGCCGGAGTACCGGTTCGAGACCGGCGGCCCGACGGTCGTGTCCAGCCGGCCTGCGGGCGGCGAGATCGAGGAAGACCAGGTCTTTGCGCTGCGCTTCAATGGCGCCGCCACCGCGGCCTCGGTACGCGAGCACGCCTGGTGCCAGGCGCAGGGGCTGGGCGAGCGCATCCCGGTGCGCTTGCTCGCCGGCAAGGAGCGCGATGCCGTGCTCGACGCCATCCACTGGGAACGCATCGCCAAGCAGGCGCCCGATGCCGTGCACCTGCTTGCCTGCCAGCAGCGGCTGCCGGCCGCGGCGCGGGTGCAGCTGGTGCTGGGCGCGGGCATTGCCACGCCCTCCGGCGTGGCCACGCGCGATGAGCGCCGCTTTGACTACACCGTGCGCGAACCCTTCACTGCCAGCTTCAGCTGCGAGCGTGAACACGCGCAGTCGCCGTGCACGCCGCTGCGGCCGATGTCGGTCAGCTTCTCCTCGCCGGTTCCGCGCAAGCTGGCCGAGAGCGTGGTGCTGAAGACGCCGTCCGGCCCGCGCGCGCCGCAGTTCGATCCCGACCTGGCGCCGGACGCCAGCGTCAGCGCGCTGACCTTTGCCGCGCCGTTCGCGGAGAAGGCCCAGTTCACCATCGAAGTGCCGCGCAACCTGAAGGACGACAGCGGCCGCACGCTGGCCAATGCCGACCTGTTCCCGCTCAAGGTGGCCACCGCATCGATGCCGCCGCTGGCCAAGTTTGCCGCGGCGCCGTTTGGCGTGGTGGAACGCTTCGGCGAATTGCCGCGCGGCAAGTCGCTGGCCGACTACCCGCCGCTGCTGCCGGTGACGCTGCGCAACGTCGAGGCTGACCTCGCCGTGCGCGGCGTGCAGGCCAGGGCCGGCACCGTGATGAAGCTGCGCGTGGACGACGACACGGCCGTGATGCAGTGGTTTGGCCTGGTGCGCCGCATGCATGAGGCCAGCTATACCCGGGCCGAGCTCGACGCCGTGCTGGCGGGCCGCTCTCCGTATCGCGTCAGCAACCCGCGCAATGCAGTGTCGATCGAGACGCGCTCGGTGTCTCTGCTCGAGCACGCCCCCGGCGTGCAGAAGCTGGCCGTGCCCAAGCCTTCGGGCGATGCGCCGCGGCCGTTCGAGGTGGTGGGCATCCCGCTGCCGGAACCAGGCTTCCATGTGGTGGAGATCGCCTCGCCGATGCTGGGCGAGTCGCTGCTCGGCAAGCGCGCGCCGATGTACGTGCGCACCGCGGCGCTGGTCACCAACCTGGGCGTGCATTTCAAGCTGGGCCGCAGCGCCGGCAATGAAGACGATGGCAGCCGCAGCGGGCTGGCCTGGGTCACCGCGCTGGACGACGGCAAGCCGGTTGCCGATGCCGCCGTGGCGGTGCGCGACTGCAGCGGCCGCCTGCTGGGCGAAGGCCGTACCGATGCCAGCGGCGTGGTGCGCTTTGCCAAGCTGGCTGCCGCGCCAGAGAGCGCCTGCGACCAGAACGGGCTGTCGGGCTATTTCGTCTCGGCCCGCATCGCCGTCGGCCACCCGCAGGCACGCGGCAAGGCCGACATGGCCTTCGTGATGTCGGACTGGAACCGCGGCATCGAGACCTGGCGCTTCAATGTGCCGACCGACACCAGCACCGCACCCACGGTGCGCGCCCACACCATCTTCGACCGCACGCTGCTGCGCGCCGGCGAGACCGTGTCGATGAAGCACCTGATCCGTGCCGAGACCGCGCAGGGCTTTGCCCTGCCGCCGGCCAGCCGCCCGCTGCCCACGCGCGTGGTGATCCGCCATGAAGGCAGCGGCCAGACCTACGAGCTGCCGCTGCAATGGCGCCAGACCGCGACCGGCGGGCGCAGCGCGGAAAGCACCTTCCAGGTGCCGGCGGCGGCCAAGCTGGGGGTCTACAGCGTCGAGCTGGAAACGCAGAAGGGCGAAGGCGCGCAGGACGAAGGCGGCGCGCGCAGCTACACCAGCGGCAGTTTCCGGGTCGAGGCATTCCGCTTGCCGGTGCTGGCCGGCACGCTGCAGGTGGCAGGCAAGGCGGGGGCCGTGGTCGCGCCTGCCGAACTGCCGGTCGGCGTGGAGATCCACTACCTCTCCGGTGGCGGTGCGGCCGGGCTGCCCGTGCGTGTGTCCGCGCTGCTGCGCGACAAGTACGTCAGCTTCCCCGGCTATGACGAGTTCTCGTTCAACCCGCCGCGCGCGCAGCGCGAAAGCGCCAGCGGCGACGAGGAGATGGATGAGGACGAGCAGGGCGATGCCAGTGCCGACAGCCAGAAGCTGGTCGCCGACAAGCTGCCGGTGACGCTCGACAAGAACGGCAACGGCACCGTCACGCTGCGCAAGCTGCCCAAGATTGAAGCCCCGCGCGACTTGCTGCTCGAAGCCGGCTTTGCCGACCCCAACGGCGAGATCCAGACGCTGCGCCAGACCGTGCCGGTGTGGCCGGCGGCGGTGGTGGCCGGCATCCGCACCGATGGCTGGGTCTCGGTCAAGCAGAAGCTGGCCGTGCACGGCGTGGTGCTGGACGTCAATGGCAAGCCGGTGGCGGATGCGCCGGTCAAGATCAACGCGCGGGCACGCATCACCACCTCGGCGCGCAAGCGCGTGGTGGGCGGCTTCTACCGCTATGACAACCGCACCGAGACGCGCGACCTCGGCACCGTGTGCGAGACCCGCACCGATGCGCAGGGCCGTGCGCGCTGCGACGTGGCGCTGGAGCAGGCCGGCCAGATCGAACTGGTGGCGAGCGCGCGCGACAAGGACGGGCGCACCGCGCAGGCGGCCTCGACGGTCTGGGTCACGCGCCAGGGCGAGCTCTGGTTCGGCGGCGAGAACCATGACCGCATCGACCTGCTGCCGGAGAAGAAGTCCTACGCGCCGGGCGATACCGCGGTGTTCCAGGTGCGCATGCCGTTCCGCCACGCCACCGCGCTGGTGGCGGTGGAGCGCGAGGGCATCTACCAGACGCAGGTGGTGGAGCTGCATGGCAGCGATCCCACCGTGCGCGTGCAGGTGAAGCCGGAGTGGGGGCCCAACGTCTACGTGTCGGTGCTGGCCTTGCGCGGGCGCCTGCATGAGGTGCCCTGGTATTCGTTCTTCACCTGGGGCTGGCGCCAGCCGGGCGAGTGGTGGCGCGCGTTCCGCAGCGAGGGCCGCGAATACGCCGCGCCGACGGCGCTGGTGGACCTGTCCAAGCCGGCCTTCCGGCTGGGGCTGGCCGAGATCCGCGTCGGCAATGCAGGCCACCGGCTCGACGTTACCGTGACGCCGGACAAGGCCAGCTATCCGGTGCGCGGCAAGGCGCGCGTGGCGATCCAGGTGAAGCTGCCCGACGGCAAGCCCGCCGCCAACGGCGAAGTGGCGCTGGCCGCGGTGGACCAGGCCTTGCTGGAACTGATGCCCAACACCAGCTGGGATTTGCTCGATGCGATGCTGCAGCGGCGCGGCTACGGCGTGGAGACGTCGACCGCGCAGATGGAGATCATCGGGCGCCGCCACTACGGGCGCAAGGCGGTGCCGGCGGGCGGCGGCGGCGGCAAGAGCCCCACGCGCGAGCTGTTCGACACGCTGCTGGTATGGAACCCGCGCGTGCAGCTCGATGCCGAGGGCCGCGCCAGCATAGAGGTGCCGCTCAACGATTCGCTGACCAGCTTCCGCATCGTCGCGGTGGCGGACCTCGGCCTCGGCCGCTTCGGCACGGGCAGCGCCATCATCGCCGCCACGCAGGACCTGCAGGTGATTTCCGGCCTGCCGCTGCTGGTACGCGAGGACGACCGCTACCGCGCCATGTTCACGCTGCGCAATACCACCAGGCGCGCGATGACGGTGCAGGCCAGCGCGCGCGGCACGCTGCTCGGCAATGAGGCCAGCCTGCCGGCGCAGACCGTGCAGATCCCTGCCGGCGAAGCGCGCGAGATCGGCTGGGACGTGACCGCGCCCGCGCTGCTGGCGTACTCGCGCAGCGGCACGGTGATGTGGGAAGTGCAGGCGAGCGAGCAGGGCACAGGGGGCGCGGCCGACCGCATCAAGGTGTCGCAGCAGATCGTGCCGGCCGTGCCGGTCACGGTGCAGCAGGCCACGCTGGCGCAGGTGTCGCCGTCGCTGTCGGTGCCGGTCAAGGCGCCGCCGGGCGCACTGGCGGATCCGGCGGGCAAGGTGCGCGGCGGGGTGCAGGTGAACTTCCAGTCGTCGCTGGCGGGCGGCATGCCGGGCGTGCGCGAGTGGTTCCGCAACTACCCGTTCACCTGCCTGGAGCAGCGCGCATCGAAAGCCATCGGCCTGAACGACACCGCCGCGTGGGACGCGCTGATGACGCAGCTGCCGTCCCACCTCGATGCCAACGGCCTGGCCTCGTACTTCCCGCTGAACGCCGACGGCGACTTCGGCAGCGAAGTGCTGACCGCCTACCTGCTGGCGGTCACCGACGAGGCCGCGCGCGCCGGGCTGGCGCTGCGCATCCCCGACGCGCAGCGCACGCAGATGGAGCGCGGGCTGACCGATTTCGTCGAAGGCCGCATCCGCCGCGACAGCTGGGCGCCGGTGGCCGGCACGCAGTACTTGGAAGCGCGCAAGCTGGCCGCGCTCGAGGCGCTGTCGCGCACCGGCCATGCGCAGGCGCGCATGCTGGGATCGATCCAGATCCTGCCGGCGCAGTGGCCGACCTCGGCGCTGCTGGACTGGACCCTGCTGCTCACGCGCATGCAGGACATCCCGCAGCGCGAGCAACGCCTGGCCGAGGCGCAGCAGCTGCTGCGCTCGCGCCTGACGGTGCAGGGCACGCGCCTGGCGTTCTCCACCGAGCGCAACGACAACTGGTGGTGGATGATGGCCGGCGGCGACACCAATGCCGCGCGCCTGCTGGCGCTGGCGTCGGAACTGCCGGGCTGGAAGGAAGATGCGCCGCAACTGGCCACCGGGCTGCTGGGCCGGCAGGTGCATGGTGCCTGGGGCACCACCACTGCCAACGCGTGGGGCATGCTGGCGGTGACGCGCTTCTCGCAGGCGTTCGAGAAGACGCCGGTGGCGGGCACCACGCGGGCGAGCGTGAACAATGCGGCCGATGCCTCACGCAGTTTCGACTGGGCGCGCGCGCAGCGCACCGACGGCGTGGCCCAGGGCAGCGTCGACCTGCCGTGGCCGACCGGCGCCGACGGCGGCACGCTGCAGGTGGAGCACGCCGGCGCCGGCCATCCGTGGGCCACGGTGCGGGCGCTGGCGGCGGTGCCGGTGACCGCGCCGCTGGCCGCGGGCTACCGCATCAAGCGCACCGTGACGCCGCAGGAGCAGGCGGTGCAGGGCAAGTGGTCGCGCGGCGATGTGTACCGCGTCAAGCTGGAGATCGATGCGCAGGCCGACATGACCTGGGTGGTGGTCAGCGATCCGGTGCCTGCCGGCGCCACCATCCTCGGCAGCGGCCTGGGCCGCGACTCCGACATCGCCACGCGCGGCGAGAAGCGCAAGGGCGCGGCCTGGCCGGCCTACACCGAGCGCACGCCGCAGGCCTACCGCGAGTACTACGGCTACCTGCCCAAGGGCACGGTATCGGTCGAATACACGGTGCGGCTGAACAATGCCGGCGACTTCGCGCTGCCGCCCACGCGCGTGGAAGCGATGTACGCGCCCGATGTGTTCGGCGTGGCGCCCAATGCACGGCTGGCGGTGGGGGCGCGCCCATGAGCTGGCTGTCGATGATGATGCCGGCACGCGTGCGCGAGTGGTGGCTCGCGGGCACGCTGGCCGGCATCATCTACGGCGCGCTGCTGGTGCAGGTGGCGATCGAGCTGCCTGAAGGCGCGCCTCTGACCGGGCATATCGCCATGCAGCCCGCGTGGAAGATCGCGATGGCGCTGCTGCTGGCACGCGCCGCGTGGTTCCACCGGCCGCTTGTGGAGCGCCGCTGGCTGGTCACCGCGCTGCTGTTCTCGGCCCTGGGCGACCTGCTGCTGGCGCTGCCGACGCTGACGTTTTCGTTCATGGGCGGGCTTGGCGCCTTCCTGCTCGCGCACCTGGCCTACCTGCGCGTGCTGGTGCCGCTGGCGGGCGATACGCGTCCGCACCGGCTGATTGCGTGCGGCGCCATGCTGGGCGTGGCGGGCACCATGCTGGGCCGCTTCTGGCCCAATATGGGCCCGCTGACGGTGCCGGTGGCGATATACGTGGGCGTGCTTGCGGCGATGGCCTGCAGCGCGCTGGTCGCGCGCCTGCCCACGCCGCTGGCGGCGCTGGGGGCGCTGTGCTTTGCCGCATCGGACATGATGATCGGCATCGCGCGCTTCCTGGTGCCGTTCGAATCCTTCCAGCTTGGCATCTGGTGGACCTACGCCGCGGCGCAGGTGCTGCTGGTGGCCGGCATCGTGGCGGGACGCAGGCAGGCATGAAGCAGCGCAGTATTCGCGTGGTGCTGGTGACGGCGTTGATCTGGTCCGCGCCGGCCTTGGCGCTGCCGTCCTTCGAGCAAGTCCGTACCGACTGGCGCAGTGCCGATGTGGTGGTGCTGGACCGCCATGGCGACACCGTGGGCCGCGTGCGCGACGACTTCCGCGCGCGCCGCGGCGACTGGGTCGCGCTGGCCGATACCTCGCCCGCGCTGCGCACTGCCATCGTGCTGTCGGAGGACCGGCGCTTCTATGCCCACAGCGGGGTCGACTGGCAGGGTGTGGCGGCCGCGGCCTGGGCCAACCTGTGGAACACGCGCACGCGCGGCGCCTCGACGCTGACCATGCAGCTGGCGGGCCTGCTTGATGAGGACCTGCGCCGGCCGGGCGCGCCGGGGCAGGGCCGCAGCTTCACGCAGAAGCTGGGGCAGGCTGCGGGTGCGGCGGCGCTGGAGCGCAGCTGGAGCAAGGACCAGATCCTGGAGGCCTACCTGAACCTGGTGCCGTTCCGAGGCGAGCTGGTGGGCCTGTCGGCGATGTCGCAGGTGCTGTTCGGCAAGTACCCGGAAGGGCTCAACGCGCGCGAATCGGCGCTGGCGGTGGCGCTGGTGCGCGCGCCCAATGCCAAGGCCGGGCAGGTGGCAAGCCGCGCCTGCGGCATCCTGCGCGAGATGCGCCTGCCGCGCGAGTGCGATGGCCTGGAAGGCTTTGCGCAACTGGCGCTGCTGCGCATCGGGCCGGTGGCGCAGCGCGCCGCGGCAGCCACGCCGTCGGCGGCGTCGCCGCAGCTGGCACTGCACCTGGCACGGCGCCTGGTCAGCGAGACGCGCTCGCGACTGGCCGCGGGCGTACCCATGCCTGCGCGCATCGCGTCCACGCTCGATGCCCGCCTGCAGCGCGCGGCTGCCACCAGCCTCGACCGGCACCTGCGCGAACTGGCCGGGCGCAACGTCGAGGACGGCGCGGTGGTGGTGATCGACAATGCCAGCGGCGACGTGCTGGCCTATGTGGGCTCGTCGGGCACGCTGTCAGGGGCCGCGCAGGTGGACCACGCGGCGGCGCTGCGGCAGGCGGGCTCGACGCTCAAGCCCTTCCTGTACGAGCAGGCGCTGGAAGAGAAGCGGCTGACGGCGGCCTCGCTGCTGGACGACCGGCCGGTGAACCTGCCGGTTGGCGGCGGGCTCTACGTGCCGCAGAACTACGACCACCGCTATGCCGGCTGGGTCAGCCTGCGCGCGGCACTGGCCGCATCGTTGAACGTGCCGGCGGTGCGCACGCTGGTGATGGTGACCCCGCACCGCTTCCACAAGCGGCTGGTGGCGCTGGGGCTGCCGCTGACCGAGGCCGGCGACTACTACGGCTACAGCCTGGCGCTGGGCAGCGCCGACGTTTCGCTGCTGGCGCTGACCAATGCGTACCGCGCACTGGCCAATGGCGGGCGCTACGCGCCGCCACGGCTGCGGGAAGGGGCGCCAGCCGCATCGATGACAGCGGTGATGCAACCAGGCGCCAGCTACGTGATTGCCGACATCCTGTCGGACCGCCATGCGCGCGCACGCACCTTCGGCCTGGACAGCCCGCTCACCACGCGCTTCTGGACCGCGGTGAAGACCGGCACCAGCAAGGACATGCGCGACAACTGGTGCATCGGCTGGTCGCAGCACTACACCGTGGGCGTGTGGGTCGGCAATGCCAGCGGCGCCAGCATGCACGAGGTCTCGGGCGTATCGGGCGCAGCGCCGGTCTGGCACGACATCATGGAAGCGCTGCACCGCACGCGCGCCAGCCACGCGCCCGCCATGCCCGCCGGCGTGCAGCGCGTGGCGCTGAGCTTCGACGACGGGCTGGAGCCGGCGCGCGATGAAATCTTTCTTGCCGGCACGGCGATCCGGCGGGTCAGCGTGAGCGCACCCGCCGCGCGCCCGACCGCACCCGTGATCGCCAATCCCGCCGACGGCACCGTGTTTGCGCTGGACCCCGACATGCCGCCCGCGGTGCAGCGTGTCTGGTTCCATGCCGAGGGCGTGGCCGGCCAGACCGCGCGCACGGTCAGCTGGCGCATGGACGGCAAGCCGCTGGGGCGCGGCGGCGAGGTGGCATGGCTGCCGTGGCCGGGGCGGCACCAGGTGGAGCTGCTCGATGCGTCAGGCAAGGTGGTGGACCGCATCGGCATCGAAGTGCGTGGCGCATCAGTGCGCGCGCCTGTGCCAGCGGCCAGGCGCTGAGGCTGGCGTTCTGTGCGCGGCCGGGCATGCGCAATAATGGCGCTTCGCAACGTCTTGCCGGAGCCAGCGCATGTCCTTCGTCCCCCTCGATGCCGCCAGCACGGCGGCACGCCTGCCGTATCCCGAACTGGCGCAAGCCATTGCCGACATGCTGGCCGAGCTGCGCGACGGCACCGCCATGGCGCCGCCGCGCATTGCGCTGCCGGTGGGCGATGCGCAAGGTGGCGAAGGCACGTTGCTGGTGATGCCCGCGCGCAACCGCAGCCTGGTGATGACCAAGAACATCACCGTCCATCCCGGCAACCCGCAGCGCGGGCTGCCCAATATCCTCGGCGAGGTGGTGGTGGCCAACGCGCACACCGGCGAGCGCATCGCCATGCTCGACGGCCCCACGGTGACGGGACGGCGCACTGCGGCGGTGTCGCTGCTGGCGGCGCAGTGCTTTGCTGCGCGCCCGGACGGCGAGTTGCTGATCGTCGGCGCCGGGGTGCAGGCGCTGACGCACCTGGAGGCCTTCGTGGCCGGGCTGGGCGTGCGCAAGGTGTGGCTGCATTCGCGCACGCGCGACAAGGCAGAGGCGCTGGCGGCGCACGCGCGCACGCTGGGCGTGGAAGCGCAGGTGGCCGAGTCGGTCGCTGCAGTATTGCCCCGTCTATCGATGGTGGTCACGGTCACGTCCAGCCGCAGCCCGGTGCTGCCGGACCTGGACAGCGGCCTCTGGCGCGACGATCACTTCATTGCCGCGGTCGGCGCGTTCCGGCCCGACATGTGCGAACTGCCGCCGGCGCTGTGCCATGCGGCCGCGGATAGCGGGCGGCTGCTGGCCGATACCCTGTTCGGGATCGAGGACGAAGCCGGCGACCTGCTGCAGGCCGGCATCGACTGGGCCGACGTGCAGCCGTTCGAGAGCGCGATCCTGCAGGCCGATGCCATCCGTGCGCGGGCCGGCAGCCCGCTGGTATTCAAGAGCGTGGGCTACGCGCTGTGGGACCTGGCGGCCTGCGTGCTGGCCAGCCGCGGGTGATTACCCCGCGCCATCGCGGGCACGCAGCCAGTCGCTGAACAGCTCGCGCGCCGGCGCCAGGAAGCCGGCGATCGGTTCGCTGCGGTCGCTGGCATACCAGTGGCAGTAGCAGCCGTGGATGGTCGCCACCATCAGGCGCGCCATCGGCGCGGGCAATGGGCGCCCGGGGGCGGACAGCGCATCGACCAGGTCCTGCACATGCGCGTCCCAGCTGCGGCGGATCTCCTCGCGCACGCTGGGCGGCACGCTGCCTGAGAACAGCAGGGCCAGCACGACACCCTTGGCTTCCGGATTGGCCGTGAAATAGTCGGCCACCCGGTCGAAGGCGTTTTCCAGCCGCCGCGCCGCGGTCTTGCCCCGGTGCGGCTCCGTGCCGAGCTCCTCGCCGATATCCCGGAACAGGCTGGTTGCGGCCTCCGCCAGCAGCATTTCCTTGCTGCCGAAATGCCACAGCAGGCTGCTCTTGGCCACGCCGGCCTCGGCCGAAATCTGGTCGAGGGTCACCTCGGCGTAGCCGTGCGCGCTGATCAGTCCGCGCGTCACGGCAATGACGCGTTCCCGGGTTTCCAGGCCGCGGCGGTTCTTGGTGACGGAGGCTGGAGGCTTTTGTGCGGCCGGGCGGGTCGGTGGCATGGGCGGGGGCGGAAGACAGGTGGTGCCGGCAGCAATTTAAGAGTATTCGGGCCGGATGCCTATTTGACAGCGGCGGGGGTCTGCCAGCAAACTCCAATATTGTACTGAACGTTCAGCACAAATACAGAAGTGTTGCAGGCCGGATACGGACATCCGGCCCAGGATTTCCAGGAGACCAGGATGTCGTACCCGACTGCCATTGCCGCCGCCGCCGCCGCGCTGGCTGCAGCCGCCATCAGCCTTGCCGGCACCGCCGGCGCCGCACCTGCCCCGGCCACCGCGGGCAATCCCGCCACCGATGCCACCGCCCGTGCCAATGCGGCCGTGCTGCAGCAACTGCCGTTCCAGGACCGGCGTGACTTCGAGGCCGCGCGCCGTGGCTTTATCGGCACGCTGGACAACACCGAGATCCGCGACGCCAAGGGCAACGTGGTGTGGGCGCTGGACCCCTACGGCTTCCTCAAGCAAGACCAGGCGCCGGCCACCGTGAACCCCAGCCTGTGGCGCCAGGCCCAGTTGAACATGCACAACGGGCTGTTCCAGGTGACGGATCGGATCTACCAGGTCCGTGGCTTCGATATCGCCAACATGACGATCATCGAGGGCGATACCGGCCTGATCGTGATCGACCCGCTGACGGCGATGGAGACCTCGCGCGCCGGCCTCGACCTGTACTTCAAGCACCGGCCCAAAAAGCCCGTGGTCGCGGTGATCTATACGCACAGCCATGGCGACCACTTCGGCGGGGTCAAGGGTGTCATCAGCGAAGACGACGTCAAGGCCGGGCGGGTCAAGGTGCTGGCCCCAGAAGGCTTCATGGAAGAGGCCGTCAGCGAGAACGTCTTCGCCGGCACCGCCATGAGCCGCCGCGCACAGTACATGTATGGCTTCAACCTGCCGCGCTCCCCCACCGGGCAGGTGGATGCGGGGCTGGGCAAGGGGGTGGCGCACGGCACGCTGACGCTGATCCCGCCGACGGACCTGATCCACAAGACCGGCGACACGCGCACCATCGACGGCGTGCAGATCGAATTCCTGATGGCGCCGGGCACCGAGGCCCCGGCCGAGATGCTGATGTACTTCCCGCAGTGGAAGGCACTGTGCGCCGCCGAGGACGCTACCCACAACCTGCACAACCTGTACACCATCCGCGGCGCCCAGGTGCGCGACGCCAACCAGTGGTGGCGCGCGCTGGACGAGACCATCGACCGCTTCGGCGGCCGCACCGAGGTCCTGTTCGCCCAGCACCACTGGCCTACGTGGGGCCGCCAGGACATCGTCACCTACCTGGGCAAGCAGCGCGACGGCTACAAGTACATCCATGACCAGTCGCTGCGGCTGGCCAACATGGGCTATGTGCCGGCCGAGATCGCGGAGCGCATGAAGCTGCCGCCGTCGCTGGCCGCCGAATGGCATCTGCGCGACTACTACGGCACCGTCAGCCACAACGCCAAGGCGGTGTACCAGCGCTACCTGGGCTGGTATGACGCCAACCCTGCCAACCTGAACCCGCTGCCGCCGGAAGAGGCGGGCAAGCGCTACGTCGAGTTCATGGGCGGCGCGGCGCGCGTGCTGGAGCAGGCGCGTGCGGCGTATGCGCGTGGCGAGTACCGCTGGGTGGCCGAGGTGGTCAAGCACGTGGTCTTTGCCGATCCGTCGAACCAGGCTGCCCGCCGGCTGGAAGCCGACGCGCTGGAGCAGCTCGGCTACCAGGCCGAATCCTCGACCTGGCGCAATGCCTACCTGACCGGTGCCGCCGAACTGCGCAGCGGCCCGCCCCAGGCCGGCCGCCGCGCCGGCAGCCCGGACGTGCTGCGCGCCATGACCGACACCATGTTCCTGGACTACCTGGCGATCAGCCTGAACGGCGACCGCGCCGCGGGCAAGACGCTGGCGCTGAACTGGGTACAGCCGGACACGGGCAAGCGCTTTGCGCTGACGGTTGAGAACGGCGTGTTCCGCTACAAGCCCGACGCGCAGCACGCGTCCCCGCAGGCCACGCTGATCATGCCGCGCGCCGTGCTGATGGGGGTGCTGGCCGGCCAGACCACGCTGCAGGCCGAGACCCAGGCGGGCCGCGCCCGCGTGGACGGCGACCCGCAGGCGCTGGCGGCGTGGACGGCGCTGATGGACAAGTCCGAGCCGAACTTCAGCATCGTGACGCCCTGACCGCACCGGGATGGTGCAGGCGCGCGGCCACTGTTGCGCGTCTGCCCCATAAAACCTCTTTTGCCTGAGGGTTTTTTCCTGTGCGCGGCATAAACCGTTGTGCGGATGCCTCGGTGAATGGCCCTGAGAGCCGCTCCCATGCTGGTTTCTTAGTGGTTAACCCTCCCTTTAGGGGGCGTCCTCTACGAATCAGTGTCATCGGTGAAACAGTCGTGCACCGGCTGGCCGGATAATGCACACGGCAGTAACCGTATGAGGAGTAAGAGGACTATGAAATCCACCTATAAGAAGATGCTGGCGGCAGGCGCTGTCATGGCGCTGGCCGGAGCCGCACACGCGCAGTCGGCCGGCAGTAATATCGTCAGCATGGGCTGGTTCCGCGTGATGCCGAACAGCTCCGCCGATCCGCTGACCGTCGACAGCATCAATGGCCGCCCGGTCGGCATGACCCGGCCGAACACCGGCGCGGAGATCGAATCCGCCGACACGCTGGGCCTGGCCTTCACGCACTACTTCACCGACAACATCTCCGGTGAAATCGTCGCGGGCATTCCGCCCAAGCATGACGTCAAGGGCACCGGCAACTATGCCCAGTATGGCAAGCTCGGTTCGGTCAAGCAGTGGAGCCCGGCGCTGCTGGTCAAGTACCACTTCTTCGACGCCAAGACCAGGTTCCGTCCTTATGTCGGCATCGGCGTGAACTACACCTGGTTTACCGACGAGACCATCACCAACCAGAACTTCGTGAACCGCGAGTTCTTGCCGGGTGCGCGCATGACCGCCAGCGCCAAGCCGTCGTGGAACCCGGTGTTCAACATCGGCGCCAACTACGCCATCAACGACAACTGGTTTGTCGGCCTGTCGGTATCGTACGTGCCGGTGTCGACCCGCGCGTCCTTCACCACCCAGGCGGGCCCGGTGACGATCCAGTCGCACACCAAGATCAAGATCGATCCGGTGGTGACGTTCCTGAACGTGGGCTATCGCTTCTGAGCGCGGCACTCTGACAGCAGAAAGGGCACCCGGGGGTGCCCTTTCTTATTGGCGCCGGCTGCGGTGGCCAGCTTACGCCACCGACTTGACCGGATAGCCGGCCTCTTCGATGGCATCGCGCAGGGCCTCGGTGTCGGCACCGCTCTCGACGCGCACGGCCTGGGCGGGCACATCCGCGCTGACACGCGCGGCCGGGTCAACCGCCTGTACGGCACGCGTGATGGCGCCCACGCAGTGGTTGCACGACATGCCTTCGACCTGGAACTGGATCATGATGGGACTCTCCTGAACGGGATGGGACGGGCGGCAGGGTGCCGCGACAGATGTAGTTTGAACCTTCCCATGGTGGGAAGCGCAAGGGGAATTTGTTGGCGCCGATGTGACGGTAACACCCTGTGCATTCGGCCTTGACCTTCCAATGATGGTAAGGTCCATGATGCTGACATCGACACTGTGGATGACTCAGAACCATGCCAAATTCCAGCGCTGTGCTCGCTTCACAACCTGTCCGGTCGGCTGAAGATGTACCCGAATGGCGCCTGCCGGTAGACGGCATGACTTGCGCCTCATGCGTGCGCCGCGTGGAGAACGCGCTGGCCCGGGTGCCGGGCGTGCGCGACGTGGCCGTCAACCTGGCGACTGAAGCCGCAACGCTGCGCGCCGACTCGGGCGCGGTGCTGCCGGCCGCCGCCCGTGCCGTGTCCGATGCCGGCTACACGGTGCCGCAGGACACCATCGAACTGAATATTGCCGACATGACCTGCGCCTCATGCGTTGGCCGGGTCGAAAAGGCGCTGCGCGCCGTGCCGGGCGTGATGGACGCGCAGGTAAACCTGGCGACCGAGCGCGCCAGCGTCACGCTGCTGCGCGGCGCGGCGGATACCGCGGCGCTGGTGGCCGCGGTCGCGCGCGCCGGCTATGGCGCGACGCCGGTGGCCGATGCCGCATCACTGGCGCCGCTGGCCGGGCAGGGCACTGCCTTCTGGGACGGCCCCTGGCCGGTGGCGATCTCGGCGGCGCTGTCGCTGCCGCTGATGGCGCCAATGGTGCTGGAATGGTTCGGCGTGCACTGGATGCTGCCGGCATGGGTGCAGTGGCTGCTGGCCACGCCGGTGCAGTTCGTGTTCGGCTGGCGCTTCTACAAGGCTGGCTGGAAGGCGGTGCGCGCCGGCGCGGGCAATATGGACCTGCTGGTGGCGCTGGGCACGACGGCGGCCTATGGGCTTTCGCTGTGGCTGATGTGGCGCACGCCGGCCGACGCCATGCCGCACCTGTACTTCGAAAGCGCGGCCGTGGTGATCACGCTGGTGCGCCTGGGCAAGTGGCTGGAGACCCGCGCCAAGCGCCAGACCGCCGATGCCATCCGCGCGCTCGGGGCGCTGCGTCCCGATACCGCCCGCGTGCGCCGCGGCGGCGTGGAGCAGAGCGTGCCGCTGGCGGCGGTGCGCGTGGGCGACGAGGTGGTGGTGCGCCCCGGCGAGCGCATCCCGGTGGACGCCGAGGTGATCGAAGGCAGCAGCCACGCGGACGAATCGATGCTGACCGGTGAAAGCGTGCCGGTGCCGAAGAAGCCCGGCGACCGCATCACCGGCGGCGCCATCAATTTCGAAGGGCTGCTGGTTGCGCGCACCGAGGCGGTGGGCGCCGAGACCGTGCTGGCACGCATCATCCGCATGGTCGAGCACGCACAGGCGGCCAAGGCGCCGATCCAGCGCATGGTCGACCAGGTCAGCGCGGTGTTCGTGCCGGTGGTGCTGGGCATTGCGCTGGTGACGGTGCTGGGCTGGGGCCTCTTTGCCGGCGACTGGGAAACCGCATTGCTCAACGCCGTAGCGGTGCTGGTGATCGCCTGCCCATGCGCGCTGGGCCTGGCCACGCCCACGGCGATCATGGCCGGCACCGGCGCCGGCGCGCGCGCCGGCATCCTGATCAAGGACGCCGAGGCGCTGGAGGTGGCGCACCGCGTCAGCGTGGTGGCATTCGACAAGACCGGCACGCTCACGGTCGGCAAGCCGGAAGTGGTGGCGCTGCATGCGGCCGATCCCGCCGATGCCGACGCCAGCGCTCTGTTGGCGCGGCTGGCCGCGCTGCAGGCTGGCAGCGAGCATCCGCTGGCCCGCGCCGTGCTGGCCGCGGCGCAGGCGCGCGGCATTGCCGTGCCGCAGGCCACCGAGGTGCAGGCCCTGCCGGGCCGCGGCATTGCCGGCGTGGTGGACGGCCGCGCGCTGCAGCTGGGCAGCGAGCGCCTGCGTGAAGCGCTGGGCGCAGAGGCAGGCACGCTGGCAACGCTGGCGGAGCAGTTGCGCGCGGACGGCCGCACCGTGTCGTGGCTGGTCGAAACCACGCCGCCGCGCGTGGCCGGGCTGGTCGCGTTCGGCGATGCCATCAAGCCGGGCGCGCCGGCGGCGATCGCCAGGCTGCGCGCGGCCGGCGTGCGCACCGTGATGCTGACCGGCGACAACGCCGGCGCGGCGGCCCGCGTGGCGCAGGCGCTGGGGCTGGACGACGTGCAGGCTGAGGTGCTGCCCGAAGACAAGGCTGCCCGCGTGCAGGCCCTGGGGCGCGATGGCGCGGTGGTGGCGATGGTGGGCGACGGCATCAACGATGCGCCGGCGCTGGCGGCGGCGGACGTGGGCATTGCCATGTCGACCGGCACCGACGTGGCCATGCACGCCGCCGGCATCACGCTGATGCGCGGGGACCCGGCGCTGGTGGCCGATGCGCTGGCGGTTTCGCACCGCACCGTGCGCAAGATCCGGCAGAACCTGTTCTGGGCTTTTTTCTACAACGTGGTGGGCATTCCGCTGGCCGCGGCCGGGTTGCTGAACCCGGTGGTGGCGGGTGCGGCGATGGCGTTCTCCAGTGTCAGCGTGGTCAGCAATGCGCTGCTGCTGCGCCGCTGGCGTCCGCAGGCCGGGGCCGCCACGGCACAGGGAGGCGAGTGTTGACATCTCCCCTCCCTAGAGGGAGGAGATTCCCTCTGCAGGCGATCGATGTCCCGATCGGGCAAGGATATTTAGCGCAGCGTTCACATCGCGATCATGTACAGCACCGCATTCACTGCATATCCACTGCCTTATTCCAAGGTCTGCGATACCTTTCGGCCTCTCCGGCGGCATCGCGTCGCACGAAGAACAAACCTGGGTGGTGAAACGTTCGTCGACTTCCTCGTACCACGCGCCATGCGCAATCGCCTTGTACGCGAGCATTGTGCGGAAAGACGACCAGCCCGCATCGAGGACGGACTTCGCCATGCTGGTCCTGGCGAGGCCGGCGGCGTTCACATTCCCCACCGCGATGTAGTCGAAGTCCCGCACGATGCGACGCGGGAGCTTGTGCAGGAAGTCACGCCTTGCGTTGGTGATGCGGGCGTGAAGGTTCGTTGCCTGTCGCCGCTTGCGCGCTCGCTGCGCTTTGGCCAGCGCTTGCTCGAGTCGGCCAAGGTGGCGCGGATTCTCGACTTTCTCGCCGGTGGAAAGCGTGGCAAGGTCCTTCAAGCCCAGATCGATGCCCACGCCGCGTTCCGGGCAGCGGGCTTGGGTGTCGGCAACTTCAATCACGATGTTCAGGAACCAGTTGCCTCGCGCATCGCGGGAGAAATTCGTGCCGTCCTTGATCTTGCCTTCGGGAAGGGGGCGGGAGCTGAACACGCGAAACGTGTTGCCGGCAAAGCGGAATGCGTCGCCCGAGCGCTTGAGATCCCGGCCCTTGAGCGGCACCCAGCCGAGCGACTTGCGGCCGCGATAGCGCAAATAGGACCTGCGGTGCTGGCTACGCGACTTGGCGTACTGCTCGCAAACCGCGTTGACGGTGCCGGAATGGATGCCAAGCTCCTTGCTGCTGCCGGTGGTCAACACGTTCAGATCGAAACCCGTGGGCCACTTCTTGCCCCATTTGAGCGCGTGCTTCTGCGTGTCATTGCAGAAGTTCCAGACGTAGTTCACCGCGCGGCTCTGCTGATTGAGCAGGCCGTTCAGCGACTTCACCCGGTAGCGATAGACAAGAAGCATGCCGGTCATTCTAATTTGGGATTGCTTGCTGCCGGCAGCACTCCTTTCACTCCCCGCCCTGAAGGGCCTTGAAGGGCGAGGTTTCTCGGAGCAAGTCTGATGAATATCGGCGAAGCGGCGCAGGCGTCGGGCGTGTCGGCCAAGATGATCCGGCACTATGAATCGATCGGGCTGGTGGCGGCACCGCCGCGCACCGAAGGCGGCTACCGCCGCTATGACGAACGCGCGGTGCATACCTTGCGCTTCGTGCGGCGCGCCCGTAATCTGGGCTTCTCGCTCGACGAGATCCGCAACCTGCTGTCGCTATGGCATGACCGCGGCCGCGCCAGCGCCGACGTCAAGGCGCTGACGCTGCGGCATGTGGCCGACCTGGAGCTGCGCATCGCCGAACTGGCCGCCATGCGCGACACGCTGCGCGAGCTGGCGCAGCACTGCAGCGGCGACGACCGGCCGGATTGCCCGATTCTGGCCGATATGGCGCAGCCGGAAGCGCAGGACAGGCTTGCCTGCCACAGTTGAGCGGGACAGACAGTGCAAGGCAAAGCAGGCAGCAGGCAGCACCACAAAGAATAACGACAGCCGGCGCCAGCGCTTTGCTGGCGCTCCGTGCCGGGAGGAGACTTGCGCGAATGGAACAACCGATGACGGACGATCCTGCTATTGCCGGTGTTGCCGGCATTCCTGCCGATACCGCTGCCGGCACGCACGCGCCGGTGCAGAGCCGCCAGCGCATGCGCGACGGCACCGAGCTGTTGCTGCGCACCTGGCAGCCCGATCCGGCGCGCTTTGCCGAGCCGCTCGGCTCGGTGCTGCTGGTGCATGGGCTTGCCGAGCATGCCGGACGCTACCAGCATGTGGCCGATGTGCTGTGCGGGCTGGGGCTGCGCGTGCGTGCGCACGACCTGCGCGGCCACGGCGCCAGCGGCGGCGCGCGCATGGTGGCGGACCATCCGGATGCCTACCTGGACGACCTCGCCGAGATCTACGATGCCGCGGTGCCTGGCTGGAACGAGTTGCCGATCCTGCTTGGCCACAGCATGGGCGGGCTGATCGCGGCGCGCTTTGCCACCGCGCGCGTGCGCCCGGTGCGCGCGCTGGTACTGTCCTCGCCTGCGCTGGCGCTGAGGCTGTCGGGCCCGATGCTGGCGCTGCACCGCGTGCTGCTGCTGGCGCCGCGGCTGCGCGTTCCCAATCCGATCGATGCGCGGCTCTTGTCGCACGATCCCGCCGTGGTGGCCGCCTACCGCTCAGACCCGCTGGTGCAGACCACCATCACCGCCAGCGTACTGGAGAGCTTTATCCGCGGCATGGCGCAGGCCCAGGCCGATGCCGCGCTGCTGGAGGCACCCACGCTGATGCTGGTCGGCGGCGCCGACCGCGTGGTGGACCCGGCCGGCAGCCGCAGCTTCTTCGACCACGCGCCGCCGGAGTTGCGCGAAGAGGTCTGGTTCGAGCATGGCTACCACGAGATCTTCAATGAAGCGCAGCCATTGCGCGGCGAAGTGTTCGCGGCGCTGACCGGCTGGCTGCAGCGCCACCTGCAACACTAAGTCCGGAACACCGACTCGGCCACGCCGAACACTGCCGCGACGACCGGGTCGTCGCGGCGCGTGGCCAGGCATACCAGCGTCAGCTCGGTCTGCACCGAGACCCCTTCCACGATCACCAGCCCGTGCGCATGCGATTCGCGCAGCGCAATCGCGTCGCGCACCAGCGACAGCCCCACGCCGGAGCGCACCAGGTCCAGCATCGATGCCTCCTGGTCGACATGCGCCACCTTGTGCACGCCGGCCGGATCGACGCCGGCCTGCGCAAAGCGCGCCGACAAGAGCCGGTTGTGCGCCGATTCGGGCGGCGTCCAGATCCACGGCAGCGTTGCCAGCTGTGCCCATGAGCGCAGCGCGGTGCGCTCTTTCCAGCCCTTGGGCGCCACCACATAGTAAGAGAAGGGCGTCAGCGTCAGCGCATGGAAGCCGGCGTCGGGCGGCTGGCCCAGGTAGAAGCCCACGTCGAGCGCGCCGCTGCGTACCTGTTGCAGCACCCAGCCCGACATGCCGTGGCGCAGTTCGGTGCCGATCTGCGGGTGGCGTTCCACCAGCGTGCGCAGCATCAGGCCCAGCCGCGTGAATTCCGGATCGAGGATGGTGCCGATCGCCAGCCGGCCGCGCACGGTGTGATGCATCGCGCTGACGGTGTGCTGCAGGTCGCCCACGCCGTCGAGGATGCGCTCGGCCAGCGGCAGCAATGCGGCGCCGTCGGCGGTCAGCGTCAGGCCCGCGGCAGTGCGCTCGAACAGCCGGATGCGCCACGCCGATTGCAGCGCCTTCAACTGCAGGCTTACTGCGGGCTGCGTCAGGTGCAGCCGCTGCGCGGCGCGGGTCAGGTTGCCCTCGCGCGCGACGGCAACGAAGGCGCGCAGGTGATGGAGGTCCAAGGTAGTGTCGGGGCGAAAGGTGGCGCGGGAGCGTGGCGTGGTGCGGCGCAATATTTTGCGCTGCTTATATTGCGATTGACGATAAATCATTGGACGGGGCCGCGCAACTGCACCAAGCTTGCGCTCAATACGGCCCGGCGCGCCTTGTGCGGCGCGGCATCGATGCCAGTGTGAGACTGGCGGATGTTTGCGCCAGCGTCTTCACCAGACGCAAAGATCGGGCAAGCCGCATGCCGTCAGCGACCCAGCATTCAGGAGCGGAAGTGGAAGACATCCTTGCAGAAGCCAGCGCGGTGCAGACCATCATCGGCCATAGCATCGCAGGCCGGCGGACACGCGGCGCATCGCAGCGTCTGGCCGATATCTATAACCCCGCCACGGGCGAAGTCGCCGCGCGGGTGGCACTGGCCACCGCACAGGACGTGGCCGACGCCGTCGCCGCCGCCCATGCGGCATTCCCCGCCTGGGCCGACACCCCGCCGCTGCGCCGCGCGCGCATCCTGTTCAAGTTCAAGGAACTGCTCGACCAGCACCACGACGACCTGGCCGCGCTGATCACGCGCGAGCACGGCAAGGTGTTCTCGGACGCCAAGGGCGAAGTCACGCGCGGCATCGAGGTGGTGGAATTCGCCTGCGGCATCCCCAACCTGCTCAAGACCGATTTCACCGACAACATCGGCGGCGGCATCGACAACTGGAACCTGCGCCAGCCGCTGGGCGTGGTGGCCGGCATCACGCCGTTCAACTTCCCGGTGATGGTGCCGATGTGGATGTTCCCGGTGGCGATCGCCTGCGGCAATACCTTCGTGCTGAAGCCGTCGGAACGCGATCCGTCGCCGAGCCTGCTGATTGCCGATCTGCTGCGCCAGGCGGGATTGCCCGATGGCGTGTTCAATGTCGTGCAGGGCGACAAGGAAGCCGTCGATGCATTGCTTGCGCATCCGGACGTCCAGGCGCTGTCGTTCGTCGGCTCGACGCCGATCGCCCAATACATCTACACGGAAGGCACCAAGCACGGGAAGCGCGTGCAGGCGCTGGGTGGTGCCAAGAACCACCTGGTGGTGATGCCCGATGCCGATCTCGACCAGGCGGTCGATGCGCTGATCGGTGCCGCGTATGGTTCGGCCGGCGAGCGCTGCATGGCGATCTCGGTCGCCGTAGCGGTGGGCGACGTCGCCGACAAGCTCGTGCCGCGGCTCGCCGAACGCGCCAGCTCGC
>NZ_JFJW01000036.1:183675-192086 GCF_000611125.1 Cupriavidus sp. SK-4 | reverse complement strand
CCATGCCCGGCACCCCGGCGCAAGCGCCGGCATGGCTGGCCGACGCCCAGGCGGCACGCGCCGACGACCCGCCCGGCCTGCTGGACCGACTGCCGCCGGCCGCGCGCGCCGGCTTTGCCGATCCTGCCGACTCCCCCGATGACCACCCGCTCGGCTACGCCATCGCCCAGCTGCATGGCATCTATGTGCTGGCGCAGAACGCGCGCGGGCTGGTGCTGGTGGACATGCATGCCGCGCACGAACGCATCCTGTACGAGCAGATCAAGGCCGGCCTGGATGCGCGCGACCTGGCGGTGCAGCCGTTGCTGATCCCGGTCACGCTGCCCGGCAGCCCGGTCGAGATCGGCGTGGCCGAAGAACACCAGGAGACGCTGACGCTGCTGGGCTTCGATATCGCCCCGGTGTCGCCCACCACTCTCGCGGTGCGCGCGGTGCCGGCGCTGCTGCAGCAGGCCGATGCCGAAGCGCTGGCGCGCGACGTGCTGCGCGACCTGCATGCCTATGGCGGCTCGCGCGTGCTGGCCGAGCGCCGCAACGAACTGCTGGCCACCCTCGCCTGCCACAGCGCGGTGCGCGCCAACCGCAAGCTCACGCTCGAGGAAATGAACGCGCTCTTGCGCCAGATGGAGCAGACCGAGCGCGCCGACCAGTGCAACCACGGCCGCCCGACCTGGGTGCAACTGACCGTGACCGAGCTGGACCGGCTGTTCCTGCGCGGGCAGTAAGCCGCTCGCCCGCACGACTCATCCAAGGTTTCCGATGTCCGCCGCCGTACCCCACGATTCCGCCACGCATCCGCCCGTGGTCTGCCTGCTCGGCCCGACCGCCTCGGGCAAGACCGCGGCCGCGCTTGCGCTGGCGGCCGACGCGCCGGTGGAGATCATCAGCCTGGATTCGGCGCTGGTGTACCGCGAGATGGATATCGGCACCGCCAAGCCCACGCGCGAAGAACTTGCAGCCGCGCCGCACCACCTGATCGATATCATCGACCCGGCCGACAGCTACTCCGCGGCGCAGTTCGTCACCGATGCCGAACGGCTGATCGCACAGATCCGCGCGCGCGGCCATGTGCCGCTGATCGTCGGCGGCACCATGCTGTACTACAAGGCGCTGACGCAGGGACTCAATGACCTGCCCCAGGCCGATGCCGCGCTGCGCGCGGAGCTGGACCAGCTTGCCGCCGAGCGCGGCTGGCCGGCGCTGCATGCGATGCTGGCCGAGGTCGACCCGGTCACTGCGGCGCGGCTCGCGCCCAATGACGCGCAGCGCATCCAGCGCGCGCTGGAGATCCACCGCCTGTCCGGCCAGCCGATGTCGGCACTGCTGGCGCGCCAGGCCGAGGGGCGCACCTTTGCCGGCGCGGCGGACCAGCGCTTTCGCGTGATTGCGCTGGAGCCATCGGACCGCCTGGCGCTTCACGCGCGCATCGCACAGCGTTATGACGCGATGCTGGCCAACGGCTTTATCGAGGAAGTCGAGCGGCTGCGCAGGCGCGGCGACCTGCATCCGGGCTTGCCGTCGATCCGCTGCGTCGGCTACCGGCAGGTATGGGAGTACCTGGACGGCGACGCAGACTTTGCCACCATGCGCGAGCGCGGCATCGCCGCCACGCGCCAGCTGTGCAAGCGCCAGCTGACCTGGCTGCGCAGCACGCCCGAGCGGCTGGTGGTGGATTGCCTGGCGCCCGGGTATGTCGACCAGGTGCGCAAGCTGGCGGACTTCGGGCACTGACCCGATTGCATGCAAGCTGGCACAGCAAGTGACGCACAGGCGATAATTCCGAATCCCTGTTTTCCGGAAAGCCGACCCAGCATGTCCAAGCCCGCCTTCACGCTCCGCCCCGCCACCGCCGCCGACAGCGAGACGCTGTTCAACCTGATCCTGGCGCTGGCCGAATACGAAAAGCTGACGCATATCGTCGAAGCCACGCCGCAGAAGATCCAGGATGCACTGTTCGGCGCCACGCCGCATGCCGAAGCGGTGCTGGTCGAAGTCGACACCGATGGCGGCCGGCAAGCCGTCGGCTTTGCCCTCTTCTTCCACAATTTCTCAACCTTCCTGGCCAGGCCCGGCCTATACCTGGAAGACCTGTATGTCGATCCGGCCTGGCGCGGCCACGGCCTGGGCAAGGCGCTGCTCAAGCACCTCGCGGCGCTGGCGGTCGAGCGCGGCTGTGGCCGCTTCGAATGGTCGGTGCTCGACTGGAACCAGCCGTCGATCGACTTCTACCAGGCCATGGGCGCCGACGTGCTGCCCGACTGGCGCATCTGCCGCGTGACCGGCGAGGCGCTGGACAAGCTCGGCGCGCAGTAAGTCGGCAACCGGTCCGACGCCGGTGTTATACACTTGATGGCGAGCCGCCATACAATAACGACACCGACTGTCTTTTTTTCCGGGCCGCCAACGCCAACCGCCATGCCACGAACCAAAGCCGACCTGCCCGCCACCGACGGTATCAATGTGGCCGACGCGGACAGCGCGCGCGGCGCGTCGGTCGAGGCAATCGCCGACCGCATCCTGACCGCGATCTGGGAGCACCGGCTGCCGCCGGGCACCAAGCTGGTCGAGGAAAAGCTGGGCGGCGTGTTCGGCGTGAGCCGCACCAAGGTGCGGCTGGCCTTTGCCAAGCTGGCGCATGAAGGCGTGCTGACGGTGCATCCCAACCGCGGCACCTTCGTCTCCAGCCCGAGCGTGGCCGAAGCGCGCCAGGTGCTGCATTCACGCCACCTGCTGGAACCCGCACTGGTGCGCGACCTGGCCGGCGCCATTGGCGCGCCGGGGGTGCGCGCGCTGCGCGAGACCACGCGCCAGGAAGCACAGGCGCGCGACAGCGACAACCGCCGCGCCATCATCCGGCTGTCGGGCGAGTTCCACTGCAAGCTGGCGGAAATGACCGGCAACCAGTACCTGGGCAAGTACATGCGCGAGCTGTGCTCGCTGACCTGCCTGATCATTGCGCTCTATGACGCGCCGGGCGTGCCGTCGTGCCCGCACCATGAACACGACGACATCGTCGATGCACTGGAAGCCGGCGACGGCGAGCGCGCCGCGCGGCTGATGACCGAACACCTCGGCCATGTCGAAAGCACGCTGCGGCTGGAGTTGCCGACCGAGGAAAAGGTCGATCTGGAAGCGGTGTTCGCCGCGGTCTGAGCCGCGGCATCATCGGAAGGGAAGCGGCTTAGCGGTGCTCGATGCGCGCCGCCAGCGCCGCGGGCAAACCTAGCGTGGGCTTGGCATCCGGGCGGCGGAACGTGCCCGCGGTGGCCTTGCGCGGCTGCAGCGCGACCAGCGCCTCGGCCTGCTTGACGGCGGCGGCCATCTGGTCGACCACCGGCACCGGAATGCGGTCGCGCACGCGCGCGGCCAGGCCGGCCAGCGGCGCGCCGGCCAGGATCACCACATCGGCTTCATCCTCCACCACGGCACGGTTGGCCAGTTCCACCAGCACGGCTTCCTTCTCTTCCTGCACGTCCGACACCGAGGCAAAGCTGCCGTCCAGCATGCGGATGCCGGCCAGCCGGCTGCGCAGGCCATGCATGTCCACGCACTCCTCATACCAGGGCCCCAGCGCCCGCGCAAAGGTCACGATGGCAAAGCGCCGGCCCAGCATGCAGGCCGACAGCATCGCCGCCTCGGCCATGCCCACCACCGGCAGGTCGAACAGTTCGCGCGCGCCCATCAGGCCGGGGTCGCCAAAGGCCGCGATGATGGCCGCGTCGAACTGGCCATGGTGCTCGGCCAGCATCTCCAGCGCGATGGCGCCGCCGATCTGCGCCTCGGCGCGCGTGGCGATATAGGGCACGCCGCGGCTGGCGGTCAGCGGCACCAGCTCGGTGCCGGGGGCCGCGGCCTCGGTGGCCGCCGCCATCAGCCGCGCGGTGATGCCTTCGCTGGTATTGGGATTCAGGACAAGGATTCGCATGACGGTTATCCGGCAGGGTTGAGCAGCGGCGCCAGCACGTTTTCGGCCAGCCTGGCCGCGGCCAGCACGTTGCGGTCGGCACCGCGCGGGCCGGCAATCTGCAGGCCCGCCGGCAGCCCGTCGCGGCCATGGCCGCAGGGCACCGAGATGGCCGGCGCCAGCGCATGGTTGAAGAAGGGCGTGAACACCGCATGGGCGCGCGGCTCCACCGCCACGCCGCCGATCCGCTCCGGCCCGAGCCGGTCGTTGCGCCACGCCACGCACGGGGTGGTCGGGCACAGCAGCAGGTCATAGCGGGTAAAGAACCCCGCCATGGCCAGCGCGATCTGGTGGCTGGCTTCGCGCGCGCGGGCCACGTCGGCGCCGCTCCAGGCCAGCCCGCGCTCGATCTGGCGCGCGATGTCGGGATCGAACAGCTCCGGGTCGCGGCGCCAGGCCTCGCCGTAGAGATTGGCCAGGCCGACATGTTGCAGCGGCATCAGCGCGGCCTCGTCGGCGCCCTTCGGCCAGGCCGGGTCGGCACGCTCGATGGTCAGGCCCGCGGCCTGCAGCCGGGCCACGGCCTGCTCGAAGGCCTGCGCGACATCGTCGTCGACCGGGGTGTCCAGGCCCAGGCGCAGGCTGACCGCGATCTTCAGCGTATGCAGCGGGCGCGCGGCCCCAAGCGAGAAGCCCAGCGTATCGGGATCGCGCGGATCGGCACCGGCCAGCGCCTCGAACATCAGTTCGGCGTCGGCCACCGTGCGCGTGATCGGCGCAATCACCTGGATGCCGTTGAAGGCATGGGGAAAGCCGACCGAATCGGGAATCGCGCCGTAGGAAGGCTTGAAGCCGACCACGCCGGCATGCGCGGGCGGGCGCCGGCTGGAACCGCCGCCGTCGGTGCCCAGCGCCAGCGGCGCCATGCCGGCCGCCACCGCCACCGCGCAGCCGCCAGACGAGCCGCCCGCGGTCAGCGTGGCATCGAGCGGATGGCGCGTCAGCCCGTAGACCTTGTTGGTGGTCAGGCCCTTGCAGGCAAACTCCGAGGTATTGCCCATGCCGAGCACGATCGCGCCGGCCTGGCGCAGGCGCTCGACCGCAATCGCGTCGGCGGGCGCAATGAAGTCGCGGTACAGCTGCGAGCCCTGCGTGACGCGGCGGCCCTGGCTCCAGATCACGTCCTTGACGATCACCGGCACACCCGCCAGCAGCGGGCGCTCGCCCTGCGCCAGGCGCGCGCGCAGCTGCGCCAGGTCGGCATCGACCAGTTCCTGGCGCTGCTCGAACACGGCGTTGAGTTGGTCATTGCGCGCCGCGATGCGGGCCTGGAAGGCTGCGACCACCTCGGCGGGATCGAGGCGGCCGGCGGCGACGCGGGCCGCGATAGTGGTGGCGTCCAGGCGGTTGGTCAGTTCCATGTCAGTCGTTTCAGTCAAAGCATCGGCAATGCTGCCGCCGTCACAGGCTGCCGCCCGAGGTGCGATAGCGCGGCCTGGCCATCTCCGGCAGGCCGCACGGCAGGAACTGGCCATGGCCGGCCTCGGCCAGCACCTCGCCCTCATGCGCCACCACCTTGCCGCGCACCAGCGTGGTCACCGGCCAGCCGGTCACGCGCAGGCCTTCATACGGCGTGTAGTCGACCGCATGGTGCAGGCCGGTGTTCTGGATCGTCACTTCACGCTGCGGATCCCAGATCGCCAGGTCGGCATCGGCGCCGATGGCGATGGTGCCCTTGCGCGGATGCAGGCCGTAGAGCTTGGCGGGGTTGGTCGAGGTCAGCGCGACGAACTGGTTGACCGAGATGCGGCCGCCCACCACGCCAGCCGAGAACAGCAGCGGCAGCCGCGTTTCCAGGCCGGGGATGCCGTTGGGGATGTACTGGAACGGGACTTCCTTGCCGCCAGGCTTCTTGCCCTGCGCGTCTTCGTAGCGGAACGGTGCATGGTCGGACGAGAAGATGGTGAAGAGGCCGTCGGCCAGGCCGTCCCAGATCACTTCCTGGTTGCTGCGGTCGCGCGGCGGCGGGCTGCACACGCACTTGGCGCCGTGGTAGCCCGGCTGGTCGAGGTCTTCGGCAGTCAGGAACAGGTACTGCGGGCAGGTCTCGGCAAAGATCTTCATGCCGCGGTTGCGCGCCCAGCGGATCTGCTCGACCGCTTCCTTGCCCGATACATGGACGATCAGGATCGGTACGTCGACCAGCTCGGAGAACGTGATGGCGCGGTGCGTGGCCTCGCGCTCGATCGCCATCGGCCGGGCCAGCGCGTGGAATTTCGGCGCGGTGTTGCCCGCCGCTCCCAGCTTCTCGGTCAGCCAGGCGATGCAGTCCGAGTTCTCGGCGTGCACCATCACCAGCGCGCCCTCCTGGCGCGCCACTGACAGCACCTCAAGAATCTCGCGGTCGTTCAGCTTGAGGTCGTCGTAGGTCATGTAGATCTTGAACGACGAATAGCCCTCGCGGATCAGCCCCGGCAGCTCGTCCTGCAGCACCGCCTCGGTAGGATCGGCCACGATCAGGTGGAAGGCGTAGTCGACCACAGCCTTGCCGTCGGCGCGCTGATGATAGTCGTTCACCGCGGCGCGCAGCGAATGGCCCTTCTCCTGCGCGGCGAACGGGATCACGGTAGTGGTTCCGCCGCAGGCCGCCGAGACCGAGCCGGTGCGGAAGTCGTCAGCCATCCTGAGGCCGTCCGGCATCGGCTGGTCCAGGTGGCAATGCGCATCGACGCCGCCCGGCAATACCAGCTTGCCGCTGGCGTCGATGGTCTGCGCGGCCTCGCCCAGGTCGTGGCCGAGTTGCACGATGCGGCCGCCGGCGATGCCGATATCGCACTGCATGGTGTCGCTGGCGGTCACCACGGTGCCGTTGCGGATGATCAGGTCGAACTGTTTCACGATACTGCTCACGAGAAGATTGGTACTGCCGCCCTCAGCGGTCCGCGTCAGACAGGTGCATGCGATTAGTTTCACGCGCGGCCGCCGCGGCGATTGCGATCAGCGCGCACACCACGGCCAGGTAGATCGCCACCGGCGCGGTGCTGCCAAAGCGGTCGAGCAAGCCGATCGCAATCAGCGGGGCCAGCGCGCCGCCGAACACGCCGGCGAACTGGAAGCCGAGCGAGGCACCGGTCACGCGCACCCGGGTGGCGAACAGCTCCGGCAGGAACGACGCCAGCGGCGAAAACATGAACGACACCAGCACCATGCCGACGAACGAGGCCAGCATGATCAACGCCGGGCTGCCGGTCTTGACCAGCGTGAAGAAGACAAAGGCCCACACCGCACCGCCGATGCCGCCGATCATCAGCACCGGGCGGCGCCCGATGCGGTCGGCCAGGTAACCGGCGACCGGGATGAACAGGATCTGCGCCAGCGCACCCAGCAGCACGGCATTGAGCGCGATGCTCTTGGGCAGGCCCAGCTTGGTCGGCACGAAGTACAGCAGGAACAGCGTGAACACGTAGAAGGCGATATCGCCGCCCAGCCGCGCGCCGAAAGCGATCAGCAGCTGCTTCTTGTAGTTGCGCAGCACTTCCATGATCGGTGCGCGCGCTTCGGCGTGGGATTCCTCCAGCTTCTCGAACATGCCGGATTCACGCACGTTGGAGCGGATATAAAGCCCGACCCCGACCAGCAGCGCCGACAGCAGGAACGGCACGCGCCAGCCCCAGCTCAGGAAGGCTTCTTCCGAGACCTGCCAGGTCACCAGCGCGAACACGCCGTTGGCCAGCAGCAGGCCGATCGGCGCCGCCAGCTGCACCAGGCTGCCGAGGATGCCGCGCCGCTTACCTTCGGGGTCCAGCTCGTTGACCATGATCGCGGCCCCGCCCCACTCGCCGCCCAGGGCCAGGCCCTGCACCACGCGCAGCAGCACCAGCAGCACCGGTGCCAGTGCGCCCGCGGCGGCATACGTCGGCAACAGGCCGATGCCGAAGGTCGCCAGGCCCATCATCAGCAGCGTGATGATCAGGATCGACTTGCGGCCCATCTTGTCGCCGAAGTGGCCGAAGATCGCCGCGCCGAGCGGCCGCGCCACGAAGGCCACGCCGTAGCTGGCAAAGGACAGCAGCGTCGCGGTCAGCGGGTCGCTCTGCGGGAAGAACAGCTTGGGGAAGACCAGCGCGGCGGCCGATCCGTAGATGAAGTGGTCGTAGAACTCGAGCGTGGTGCCGGCCAGGCTGGCCCCGGCGACACGCGCGACGGATTGCTTCTGGGGCGACGCGCCGTTCTTGGCTGCTGCGTCGATGCCGACTGCTTGCATGGTGGATCCTCCAATGGTCCCTGGCCTGCCCTGGCGCGCGGTGGTGGTCCCCGGCGTCGCTTTCGGGCGTTGTCTCCGACGCGGCATGCGTGTGCGGCGTCTTTGCTCAGTACATTAGGATATAAACCGCCATACAATCAAGTTGAATTTTGTTTTTCAGATTTGGTGCAGATGCATGGTGGATTTTGGTGCAGCGCACCAGGATGGGTGTTGGGGTTGGCGCGATGCGGCCGGATGTCGTGC
>NZ_JFJW01000036.1:153029-183392 GCF_000611125.1 Cupriavidus sp. SK-4 | reverse complement strand
GGACGCCTACGGCTGCTGCGCAGGCTCAAATTGCGCTGACGGTCATTGGGCGCTTGCGCGAAGCGCAGCCGAAGGTGGCGCCAGGCCATAAACAAAAACGGCACACACCCAAAGGCATGCGCCGTTCTCACAGCTAAACCACAGAAACAGATCAGACCACGATCGTCTGCGCCTCGCCTTCCGCACGTGCGCGGATCTCACCAATCTGCCACACCGCCTCACCAGCCGCCTGCAGGTAACGAATAGCCCGCTCAGCATCTTCCTTGGCTACGATCACGACCATGCCGATGCCGCAGTTGAACACGCGGTGCATTTCGTCGTCGGCCACGCGGCCCTGCGCCTGCAGCCACTGGAACAGCGGCGGCAGCGTCCAGGCATCGCGCTTGAGCACGGCGGTGACGTCCTGCGCCAGCACGCGCGGCACATTCTCGGTCAGGCCGCCGCCGGTGATATGGGCCATGCCCTTGACCGGCAGGGTTTCAATCAGCGACAGCAGCGGCTTCACGTAGATGCGCGTCGGCGCCATGATCGCGTCCTGCAGGCGCTGGCCGTGGAAGTCGGCATTCAGGTCCGGCTTGGCAACTTCGATGATCTTGCGCACCAGCGAGTAACCGTTGGAGTGCGCGCCCGACGAAGCCAGGCCCAGCACCACGTCGCCCGGGGTGATGGTGCTGCCGTCGATGATCTTCTTCTTTTCGACCGCGCCGACGGCAAAGCCGGCCAGGTCGTATTCGCCGTCCGGGTACATGCTCGGCATTTCGGCGGTTTCGCCGCCGATCAGGGCGCAGCCGGCCAGTTCGCAACCGCGGGCGATGCCCTGGATCACGGTGGCGGCGGTGTCCACGTCCAGCTTGCCGCAGGCGAAGTAGTCGAGGAAGAACAGCGGCTCGGCACCCTGCACCAGGATGTCGTTGACGCTCATGGCGACCAGGTCCTGGCCGACGGTGTCATGGCGGTTGAGCTGGAAGGCAAGCTTGAGCTTGGTGCCCACGCCGTCGGTGCCCGACACCAGCACCGGCTCCTGGAACTTCTTCGACAGTTCGAACAGCGCACCGAACCCGCCGATGCCCGCCATCACGCCCTCGCGCATGGTGCGCTTGGCAAACGGCTTGATGCGGTCGACCAGTGCGTCGCCGGCATCGATATCAACACCGGCGTCGCGGTAGGAAAGGCCTGCCTGGCCGGCGGTCGGGGATGCGCTCATGGGAACCTGCTTGTCCTGGAGGAAATAAAGTGATGAATTCGGCGCTCGGACCACCGCGGCTTCCGTTGCTTGGCATCGGAAGGCGGACGCGAGTCCAGTAGAATTGCAATTTTAACGGATAGAGGCCCCCCGCTTCCAGTTTCCGGCGAGATTCCGCCGCAAACGGCGCTGTCGCCCGTTCCCCCCAACTATTGATGAATGCCCCGTTGTTGAACCAAGAGGCCAAGCGCATCCTGCTCTGGATCGTCGTGGCCGTCGCGCTGTTCGCCGCCATCATCGCGCTGGCGCCGGTGCTGACGCCGTTCCTGTTCGCGTTCATCTTCGCCTATATCCTGAACCCGGGCGTTGACTGGCTGCAGCGCCGCCGGGTGCCGCGCGCGGTGGGCGTGACGCTGATGATCCTGCTGCTGACGGTGATCTGCGTGATGCTGGTACTGCTGGCGATCGCGGTGCTGCAACGCGAGATCCCGCAGATCCGCGAACAGTTGCCGATCCTGCTGAAGAAGCTCAACTCGGTGGTCTCGCCCCGGCTGGCGGAGTTCGGCGTGCGCATCCGCTTTGACTTCCCGGGCCTGCGCAACATGCTGTCGGACCGCTTCTCGGCCAGCCCGGAAGACCTGCTGGTGGTGTTGCTGAACTACGTCAAGATGTCGGGCTCGGCGCTGATCACGGTGGCCGGCATCGTCTTTATCGTGCCCATCGTCATGTTCTACCTGATGATGGACTGGCACATGGTGATGCGCCGCATCGAGGGCGTGGTGCCGCGCCGCTGGGTGCCCAAGGTGCGCGAACTGACCAACGAGACCGACGCGCTGCTGTCGCAATACCTGCGCGGCCAGATCCTGGTGATGGTGATCCTGGCGGCGATCTACTCGATCGGCCTGACCATCGCCGGCTTCGATATCGGCGTGCCGGTCGGGGTCTTCACGGGGCTGGCGGTGTTTATCCCGTATATTGGCTTTGGTGTCGGGCTGGTCATGGCGGTCCTGGCCGCGCTGCTGCAGTTCGGCAACTGGTATGGGCTGGCCGCGGTGGCGGTGGTCTACGGCTTCGGCCAGTTTATCGAGAGCTTCTACCTGACCCCGCGTCTGGTGGGCGAACGCATCGGCCTGCACCCGCTGGTGGTGATCTTCGCGCTGCTCGCCTTCGGCCAGCTGTTCGGCTTCTTCGGCGTGCTGCTGGCGCTGCCGACCTGTGCCGTGCTGCTGGTCGGCGCGCGGCAGCTGCGGCGGGTTTACCTGGCCAGCGACCTGTACCGAAAATAACGGCTGCCCCACTGCTGCCCACACCTGCAAGTTAGCCATACGTCATGTCCCCGCGTCCCAAGCAACTGTCGCTCGAGCTGGGCAGCCCGCCGCCTTCGACCTTCGAGAATTTCGTGGTGGCATCCAACCGCGAGGCGGTGCAGCGCCTGCGCGAGCTGCCCGCCGCGCTCGCCCAGGAGCACGCCAGCGACCGGCTGGTCTACCTGTGGGGCGAGGTCGGCTGCGGCCGTACCCACCTGCTGCACGCGGTATGCGAGGCCGGGCCGCAGCACGGCATCCGCAGCCGCTACCTGAGCCCGCACCACCCGCTGTCGGACTTCCTGTTCGATCCCTGGTGCCAGCTCTACACCGTCGATGACGTCGAGCTGCTGGATGAAGCGCGCCAGATCGCGGTGTTTTCGCTCTACAACGAGGTGCGCGCCCACGTGCGCACCGCGCTGGTGGTGGCCGGCGGCCTGGCTCCGCGCGCAATGCCGGTGCGCGAAGACCTGCGCACGCGCCTGGGCTGGGGCCTGGTGTACCAGGTCGCGCCGTTGTCGGACGACGACAAGAAGGCCGCTGTGCTGCATGCAGCACGCGAGCGCGGCCTGCAGCTGTCGCCGGAGATCACGCACTGGCTGGTGACGCGGCATTACCGCGACATGCCAAGCCTGATGGCGCTGCTGGACGCGCTCGACACCTACTCGCTGGAACGCAAGCGGCCGGTGACGCTGCCGCTGCTGCGTGAAATGTTTGCTGAATTCCGGGATTAGCGCCGGCATCGGCGCCCAAACCGCACCCAACGCGGCCACGGCGCCTGCCTGTCTGCCCGCCCGACCTCTCGCCTTAAGGTAAAATCGCCGCCCATGAATCTGGCACTCTTTGATCTCGACCACACCCTGATCCCGACCGACAGCGACCATGAATGGGGCCGCTTCCTGGTCCGCCTGGGCGTCGTCGACGAGGAAACCTACCGGCAGAAGAACGACGAGTTCTACGGCCACTACAAGGCCGGCACCCTCGATATCCAGGCCTTCCTGCGCTTTGCGCTGGCGCCGCTGGCGGCCAACCCGCGCGACCGGCTCGATGCCATGCGGGTGCGCTTCATGCACGAGGTGATCGACCCCGTGATCACGCCGCAGGCGCGCGCGCTGGTCTACAAGCACCTGGAAGCCGGCGACCTGTGCGCCGTGGTGACCGCCACCAACAGCTTCGTCACCGCGCCGATCGCCACCGCCTTCGGCATCAAGCACCTGATCGCGACCGAGCCGGCCACCGTCGACGGCAAGCCCGAGAGCCAATACACCGGCGAAGTCGAGGGCGTGCCCAGCTTCCGCGAAGGCAAGATCACCCGCGTCGAGGCCTGGCTCAAGAGCCAGGGCGCGCAGTGGGACCATTTCGAGAAAACCACCTTCTACAGCGACTCGGCCAACGACCTGCCCTTGCTGGAAAAAGTCTCCGAGCCGATCGCCACCAACCCGGACGATCGCCTGCGCCACCACGCCGCCGCGGCAGGCTGGCGCATCATGGATCTGTTCTGACGTGATCAAGAAGCTCATTACCCGGCTGCTGGGCAAACCCGGCCCCAAGCTGCGCCGCACCGGCCACGCCCATACGCCGCGCATTGTCGGCGCCGACGAACACCAGATCGACCCCGCGCTGCTGTCGCGCAATGCCGTCAAGGTCACCTCCACGCTGCAGCAGGCCGGCTACCAGGCCTACATCGTGGGCGGCGCGGTGCGCGACCTGCTGCTCGGCATCAAGCCCAAGGATTTCGACGTCGCGACCAACGCCACGCCGGACCAGGTGCAGGCGCTGTTCCGGCGCTCGCGCATCATCGGCCGGCGCTTCCAGATCGTGCACGTGACCTTCTACGGCGGGCGCGAGCAGGAAATCATCGAAGTCTCGACCTTCCGCGCGCTGGTCGACGCCATCGCCAGCGAGACCCTGCCCGAAGGCCGCCGCCTGAAGCGCGCCGAGCTCGACAGCAAGACCCATGCGATCGATGCCTCGGGCCGGGTGCTGCGCGACAACGTGTGGGGCTCGCAGGCCGAAGACGCGGAACGCCGCGACTTCACCATCAACGCGATGTACTACGACCCGGCCGCGCAGACCGTGCATGACTACCATCACGGCATGGAAGACATCCGCGCGCGCACGCTGCGCATGATCGGCGACCCGGTCACGCGCTACCGCGAAGACCCGATCCGGATGCTGCGCGTGGTGCGCTTCGCCGCCAAGACCGGCTTCGACATCGACGAGGCCACGCGCCACCCGATCGCCGGCCTGGCGTCGCTGATCCACAACGTGCCCAGCGCGCGCCTGTTCGACGAGATGCTCAAGCTGCTGATGTCCGGCCACGCCTGGGCCTCGCTGCAGGAGCTGCGCAAGGCGGGCCTGCACCAGGGCCTGCTGCCGCTGCTGGACGTGGCGCTGGAGCAGCCCATGGGCCAGCGCTTCGTGCAGCTGGCGCTGGACAACACCGACCGCCGCGTGCAGGCCGGCAAGCCGGTCTCGCCGGGCTTCCTGTTTGCCGCGCTGCTGTGGCACCACGTGCTGCAGCGCTGGACCAGGCTGCGCGAGGAAGGCGAGCACGCCATCGCCGCGCTGAACACCGCCATGGACATGGTGCTGGAAAAGCAGACCGGCCAGCTGGCGATCCAGCGCCGCTTTGTCACCGACATGCGCGATATCTGGGGCATGCAGCCGCGCTTTGAAAAGCGCGTGGGCCGCATGCCGTTCCGGCTGCTGGAGTCGCCGCGCTTCCGTGCCGGCTTCGACTTCCTGCACCTGCGCTGCCAGTCGGGTGAGCTGCCCGAGGAACTGGCCACCTGGTGGCAGGACTTCCAGGACGCCGACCCGGGCGAGCGCGAGGACCTGATCGACGCGGTGCGCGGCGCGCGCGGCCCGGGTAGTCAAGGTGGTCATGGCAGTCAAGGTGGCCAGGGCGCCGAGGGCGAAGGCCCGGCACGCAAGAAGCGCCGCCGGCGCGGTCCGCGGAAATCGGATAAAGTGTCTTCCCGGAGCGACACGGACGCGGGCGAGGCAGCACATGCCGGCCCCGGCCAGCCGGAGGAAACCTAAATGACGCTTGCCTTCATCGGCATCGGGGCCAATCTTGGCGATGCCCGCCAGGCCATCAAGGACGCCATCGTGTGTCTGGCCCAGCAGGTCGGCATCACGGTGCTGGCGCGCTCATCGCTCTACCGCACCGCCCCGGTCGATGCCGGCGGCGACGACTACTACAACGCGGTGGTCAAGGTGCAGACCTCGTTCACCGCGGCGCAGCTCCTGCGCATCTGCCACCACATCGAAGACCAGTTCGGCCGTGAGCGGCCGTTCCGCAACGCGCCGCGCACGCTGGACCTGGACCTGCTGCTGTTCGGCGACGAGCAGCACGACCACGAGCACCTGACGGTGCCGCACCCGCGCCTGACCGAGCGCGCCTTCACGCTGGTGCCGCTGCTGGAGCTGGACGCCGCGCTGGCCATCCCGGGGCGCGGACGCGCCGCCGACTACCTGGCCGGCGTGGGCGCGCAGCGCATCGAGAAGGTGTCCACCTGCAAGTGCCTGCGCATGCAGGCCGCCGCTGGCGGGACCGGCGATGGCGGCACCCCTGGCTGACCCCGCCCGGCGGCGCCCGCCGCGCTGCCCTCCACCCCACTGAAGCCCGGAGCGCCATGCTCGATCACCTGCGCCGCATCGTCGTCGAAGGCCCCGTCGGATCCGGCAAGACCTCGCTGGCCCAGCGCCTGGCGCGCACGCTGCAGGCCCAGGAACTGCCCGACAGCGCACGCCGCAGCCCCTTCCTCGAACCCTTCTACCGCGATCCCGCGCGCCATGCGCTGGCGCTGCAGCTGTGGTGCCTGACCCAGCGCGCGGTGCAGCTGCAGCAATGGCAGGCGGGGGTGCTGGCCGGCCAGCGCATGGTCACCAATTTCCTGATGGCCAAGGACCGGCTGCACGCGGCGCTGACGCTGTCCGACGACGAACTGGCGCTCTACGACGCCATCGCCGCACGCCTTGACCTGCCGCCGCAGCGTGCCGACCTGGTGATCGTGCTGCAGGCCACCCCGTCGCTCTTGCGCGAGCGCATCGTGCGCCGCGGCGAGCCTGGCGAGGCCGGCATCGACGAACACTACCTGCAGCGCCTGGCCGGCGCCTACGGCGAATTGTTCCACCGGTACGACGACGCCCCGGTGCTGGTCGTCAACACCGCCCACTTCAATCCGGTGGACAATGATGACGATTTCCGTACACTACTGTCGCGCATCGAAAACATGCGCGGCCGCAAGGCCTTTCTCAATCTCGCTGCGCCCTGACAGGCCACGCCTGCCAGACCCAACACAATAACGACGGCTGTCGTTGCCGTGCGGGCGGCCCTCCCGGCACCGGCAAAGCCGTCCTATACGGGCACTGCCATGAGCTACCTCCTCGATCCCTCCCGCAAGACCATCACGATTCCCAAACTGCAGGCGATGCGTGACGCCGGCGAGAAAATCGCCATGCTGACCGCGTACGACTCCAGCTTCGCCGCGCTGCTCGACTACTGCGGCGTGGAAATGATCCTGGTCGGCGATTCGCTGGGCAATGTGATGCAGGGCCAGCAGACCACGCTGCCGGTCACGCTGGAACAGATGGCCTACCACACCGAATGCGCGGCGCGCGGCAACCAGACCTCGCTGCTGCTGACGGACCTGCCGTTCGGCACCTATCCCACGCCTGAGGCCGCGTTTGCCAGCGCGGTCACGCTGATGAAGGCCGGCGCGCAGATGGTCAAGCTCGAAGGCGGCGACTGGCTGGCGCCCATCGTCAAGTTCCTGGTCGAGCGCAGCATCCCGGTATGCGCGCATATCGGCCTGACGCCGCAGTCGGTGCACGCGCTGGGCGGCTTCAAGGTGCAGGGCAAGACCAACGCCGGCGCGGCCCAGCTCAAGCGCGACGCGCTGGCGCTGCAGGCCGCCGGCGCGCAGGTGGTGCTGATGGAGGCGGTGCCCGCGGCGCTGGCCGGCGAGATCACGCAATCGCTGACGGTGCCCACCATCGGCATCGGCGCGGGCGCGGACTGCACCGGCCAGGTGCTGGTGCTGCAGGACATGCTCAATATCTACCCGGGCCGCAAGGCCAAGTTCGTGCGCAACTTCATGGACGGCCAGACCTCGATCGAGGCAGCCGTGCGCGCCTACGTGGCCGCCGTCAAGGACGGCAGCTTCCCCGCCGCCGAGCACACCTTCTCCGCCTGACCCGGTGGAGATCGGCACCGCCACCGCCGACGCCTTCCGCCTGCTGGCCAGCGGCGACGCCGGCCTGTGGTTCATCGTCTGGACCTCGCTGATGGTGGCGGTGCTGGGGCTGGCGCTGGCCACCGTGCCGGCGATCGCCGCCGCCTGGCTGATCGCGACGCGGCAGTTTCCGGGCCGGCGCGCGGTGGTGGTGGTGGCGCAGGCCTTCCTGTCGTTCCCGACCGTGCTGGTCGGGCTGGTCCTCTACCTGCTGCTGACGCGCCAGGGCCCGCTGGGCAGCCTGCACCTGCTGTTCACGCCGGCGGGCATGGTGCTGGGGCAGGCGGTGATCGGCTTCCCGGTGGTGCTGGCGTTTGCGCTGTCGACCCTGCAGGGCGCCGACGTGCGCCTGCGCGAGACCGCCTGGGTGCTGGGCGCCGGGCGCTGGCGCACCTTCCTGACCGTGATCCGCGAGCTGCGCTTCGGGCTGATGGCGGCGGTGGTCGCCGGCTTCGGGCGCGTGATTGCCGAGGTCGGCTCGGCGCTGATGATCGGCGGCAATATCGAAGGCTCCACCCGCACCATCACCACGGCCATTGCGCTGGAAACCAGCAAGGGCGAGTTCGCGCAAGGCATTGCGCTGGGCATCGTGCTGGTGGCGCTGGCGCTGCTGGTCAATATCGGCATGGCCTGGCTGCAGGGTGCCGGAGGCTTCCGCCGATGACCCCCGCCGCTGCCCATGACCACAGCCCGCTGCTGACCGTGCGCGGGCTGGCGCGCACCATCGGCCTGCGCAAGCTCTTTGCCATCGACAGGCTGGTGATCCCGCGCGCCACCGCGATCGTGCTGACCGGCATGAACGGCGCCGGCAAGACCACGCTGCTGCGCATGCTGGCCGGGCTGGAGCCGGCACCCGGCGCCAGCGCGCAGTGGACCGACGCCCGGGGCCATGCCCACGACGCACCCCTCACCCCGCTGCCGCCGGCGCTGCGCCAGCGCATCGCCTACCTGCACCAGCACCCTTACCTGTTCCGCACCTCGGTGCGCGAAAACATCGCCTACGGCCTGCACGCACGCGGGATGGCGCGCGACGAAATCGCCCGCCGCGTGGGCGAAGCGCTGGGCTGGGCCGGCGTGTCGCACCTGCAGGACACCGCGCCCGAATACCTGTCCGGCGGCGAGATCCAGCGCGTGGCGCTGGCGCGCGCCAAGGTACTGGAGCCGGAGTTGCTGCTGCTGGATGAGCCCACCTCGAGCCTGGACGGCCATGCGCGCGAGCAGGTGATTGCGCTGGTCGGCGACCTGGCCGCCGAAGGCCGCACCGTGGTGATGATCTGCCACGACCGCGAGCTGATCAACCTGCCGGGCGTGGTGCGCTGGAAGCTGGGCGACGGCGTGCTGGACACGCACCACCCTTAGTCGTCGAGCCTACTGACCCAGCGTCGCCGGCATCGCGCCGCGCAAGGCGTTGACCAGGACGATGGCCTCGGCGCGCGCGAGCATCGCGCGCGTGATCACGGCTTCCGTCACCGCTTCGCCGGGGGCGCCCAGGGCCGCCCCACCCTCGTCCAGCACCACCGCGCGCATCACGCCGGGCAGGATGTCGGCCGACAGCGGCGGCGTCAGCCAGCGGCCATCGATGCGGACGAAGACCGAGCTGCGCCCGCCTTCCAGCAGTTCACCACGCGTGTTGAAGAACAGCCGGTCAAAGCCGCCGGCACGCTCGGCGGCCTGCCAGCCCGCATCGAACACTGCGCGCGCGCTGGTCTTGTGGCGGCGCAGCGGATCGGCGGCGGGTAGTGGCTCGGTGGCGATGTCGATCCTGACCGGACCTGCCGGCATCGGTGCCACCGCGCCGCTGGCAAATGCGAGCGCGCCGCGCTTGTCCACGCTCATACGCAGGCGCCATGTCCCCGCGCCCAACTGCGCTACCTGCGCGGCCACTGCGGTGCGTGCCACATCGGCATCGAAAGCGAAGCCGAACGTATGCGCCGAAGCGCCGATGCGCGCAAGGTGCCGCGCCAGGCAAAGGCACTCGCCGTCCTGCACGCGCATGGTTTCGAACAGCGTAAAGCCGGGATCGTGCCGCGTCAGGAAACGCGCCTTCCAGCCGCATTCATCGAATTCCTCCGCCGCGACGCTGTCATGGACGATGCCGCCGCCCACGCCCATTTCACCCGCGCGCAGGCCGGTGTCCGCGGCGGGTGCCAGTACCAGCGTGCGGATTGCCACCGACAGCGCGAACGGTCCCGCGGTGCTTTCGTCAGTTGGCGCATCAATCCAGCCGATCGCGCCGGTGTACAGCCCGCGCGGCGCGCCTTCCAGCTCGGCGATGATCTCCATGGTGCGCCGCTTGGGTGCGCCGGTGATTGAGCCGCAAGGGAACAGTGCTGCCATCAGCGCCGCAAAACCGGTGCCGGGCCGCGCCGTCGCGGTGACGGTAGAGGTCATCTGCAGCACCGCGCCAAACGGCTGCACCGCAAAGCGCTCCGGCACCGCCACGCTGCCCGGCTGCGCGATGCGCCCCAGGTCGTTGCGCAGCAGGTCGACGATCATCACGTTCTCGGCGCGGTTCTTGGCATCGGCGGCCAGCGCGGCGGCGGCCTGCGCATCGCGCATGGCATCGCCCGAGCGCGGCGCGGTGCCCTTCATCGGCCGGGTCAGCAGGTGGCCCTGGCCGTCGTGACGCACGAACAGCTCGGGCGACAGCGACAGCACCGTGGCGCCATCCGGCAGGCTGGCCAGCACGCCATACGGCACCGGCTGCGCGGCGCGCAGCGCGGCGTACAGCACCACCGGGTCGCCAAAGGCATCGAAGTGCAGGCGCTGGGTGTAGTTGACCTGGTAGGTGTCGCCGGCTTCGATCCACTGGTGGATGCGGGCGATGGCGTCGTCGAAGGCCTCGCGGGAGGTGTCGGAGGCCACGTCCATCAGGCCCGCTGGCTTGGGGTCGGCTTTCGACTGCAGCCACGCCGTGACCGCCGCGCCATCGAGCCGGCGCAGGTTGCGGAACCACAGCAGGCGCAGCGCGCCGTCGTGGAACGGCATCCCGTTACCGGTATGTACCGGAGCATCGACCAGTGCGCCGCCGAATTCGTATGGGGCAAACAGGGTGGCATGCCAGCCCTGGCGCCAGCCGTCGGCAAGCATGGTGTCGAGCTGCGCGATGTCGCTGCCGGCGGGCAAGACGTCTTCACGGATGAAGCCGGTGTAGAGGCGCGTTGCTGCTTCCGCCGCCGGGGCCGTGGCGTCGTCAAGAAGTACGAAGACATCTCCTCCCCCTGGCTGGGTGCTCCCCTCGCCCGCTTGCGGGAGAGGGGCCGGGGGAGAGGGCGGGGGCTGGATGCTGGCTACCACGGGGAAATCGTCAGAAAAGGAGCGGCGGGGACAACCCTGGCATTATCGCGCGCCAAAAACAAAACCGGCCACGCTCGCACGTGGCCGGTCCGATACTGCGAACCCGGTCAGCTGAAGAAACTCTTCACCTTGTCCAGCCAGGATTGCTCCTGCGGGCTGTGGCGCGAGCCACCCTCATGCACCGAGCGGTCGAACTGGCGCAGCAGTTCCTTCTGCGCCTCGGTCAGCTTGACCGGCGTCTCCACGTTCACATGCACATAGAGGTCGCCCGGATAGCCGGAGCGCACGCCCTTGATGCCCTTGCCGCGCAGGCGGAAGGTCTTGCCCGACTGAGTGGCTTCAGGCACCGGGAAGGTAGCCTTGCCGCTCAGCGTCGGCACTTCCAGGTCGCCGCCCAGCGCCGCGGTGGCGAAGGAGATCGGCATCTGGCAGTGCAGGTCGTCGCCGTCGCGCTCGAACATCGGGTGCTGCTTGATGTGGACTTCCACATACAGGTCGCCCGGGGGGCCGCCGTTGATGCCCGGCTCGCCGTTGCCGGACGAGCGGATGCGCATGCCTTCGTCGATGCCGGCCGGGATCTTCACTTCCAGCGTCTTCTGCGACTTCAGCTTGCCCTGGCCGTGGCACTTGGTGCAGGGCTTGGGGATGAACTTGCCGCTGCCGTGGCACTTCGGGCAGGTCTGCTGCATGGTGAAGAAGCCCTGCGACACGCGCACCTGGCCGGCGCCGTGGCAGGTCGGGCAGGTTTCGACGCTCGAGCCCGGCTCCGCGCCATTGCCGTGGCAGTGGTCGCAGTCGTCCCAGTGCGGCACGCGGATCTGCGCCTCGTGGCCGTGCGCGGCCTGCTCCAGCGAGATCTCCATGCTGTAGCGCAGGTCGGCGCCGCGATAGGCCTGCGGGCCGCCGCCACCGCGGCGGCCACCGGCCTGCTGGCCGAAGATATCGCCGAAGATGTCGCCGAAGGCCTCGGCGAAACCGCCATAGCCCTGCGCACCGCCGAACCCGCCCGCCATGTTGGGGTCGACGCCGGCATGGCCGTACTGATCATAGGCCGCCTTCTTCTCCGGGTCGGAAAGCATCTCGTAGGCCTCTTTGACCTCCTTGAATTTTTCCTCGGCGATCTTGCCGTCCTTGCCCTCCGGATTGCGGTCCGGGTGGTACTTCATCGCGAGCTTGCGATAAGCCTTCTTGATCTCGTCGTCGCTCGCGTTCTTGCCTACCCCGAGCACTTCGTAATAGTCACGTTTTGCCATGGTGGCTCAAACCCTTTTGGCCGGCACGCGCATGCGGCGCGATACCGGCGAATAGCAAAAAAGCCGAGCGAGGCATCCGACGGCGGTTTCCCGCTAGGTCCGATGGCCGCGCCCGGCGTCGGGGCGGGAGCGGTGCCGGCCAGTGCCTGCACCGCCGCCCGCGTGTCCCGATTACTTCTTGTCGTTGACTTCCTTGAATTCGGCGTCCACAACGTTGTCGTCCTGCGGCTGCGCCTGCTGGCCACCGGCCGCGCCGGCACCGGCAGCAGCACCGGCCGTGGCACCTTCGCCAGCCTTGGCCTGCATGTCGGCGTAGACCTTCTCGCCCAGTTTCTGGCTGACTTCGGACAGCGCGTTGACCTTGGCATCGATCTCGGCCTTGTCGCCGCCGCGAGCGGCGTCTTCCAGTTCCTTGATCGCGGCTTCGATCTTTTCCTTCTCGCCGGCGTCCAGCTTGTCACCGTATTCGGTGAGCGCCTTCTTGGTCGAGTGGATCAGCGCGTCGGCCTGGTTGCGGGCATCAGCCAGCTCGCGGGCCTTCTTGTCTTCCTCGGCGTTGGCCTCGGCGTCCTTGACCATGCGCTGGATCTCGTCTTCCGACAGGCCCGAGTTCGCCTTGATGGTGATCCGGTTTTCCTTGCCGGTCGCCTTGTCCTTGGCACCCACGTGCAGGATGCCGTTGGCGTCGATGTCGAACGACACTTCGATCTGCGGCGTGCCGCGCGCTGCGGGCGGAATGCCTTCCAGGTTGAACTCGCCCAGCAGCTTGTTGCCGGAGGCCATTTCACGCTCGCCCTGGAACACCTTGATGGTCACGGCCGGCTGGTTGTCGTCGGCGGTCGAGAACACCTGCGCATGCTTGGTCGGGATGGTGGTGTTCTTGGTGATCATCTTGGTCATCACGCCGCCCAGGGTCTCGATCCCCAGCGACAGCGGCGTCACGTCCAGCAGCAGCACATCGGTACGGTCGCCCGACAGCACCGAGCCCTGGATCGCGGCACCGACGGCCACGGCTTCATCCGGGTTCACGTCCTTGCGCGCTTCCTTGCCAAAGAACTCCTTGACCTGTTCCTGCACCTTGGGCATGCGGGTCATGCCGCCGACCAGGATCACGTCGTCGATGTCGCTGACCTTGACGCCCGCGTCCTTGATGGCGATGCGGCACGGCTCGATGGTGCGCGTGATCAGCTCTTCCACCAGGGATTCGAGCTTGGCGCGGGTCATCTTCAAATTCAGGTGCTTCGGACCCGAGGCATCGGCCGTGATGTACGGCAGGTTGATCTCGGTCTGCTGCGAGCTGGACAGTTCGATCTTGGCCTTTTCAGCGGCTTCCTTCAGGCGCTGCAGCGCGAGCACGTCCTTGGACAGGTCCACGCCCTGGTCCTTCTTGAACTCGCTGATGATGTAGTCGATGATGCGCTGGTCGAAGTCTTCGCCGCCCAGGAAGGTGTCGCCGTTGGTCGACAGCACTTCGAACTGCTTCTCGCCGTCCACGTCCGCGATCTCGATGATCGAGATGTCGAAGGTGCCGCCACCGAGGTCATACACGGCGATCTTGCGGTCGCCCTTCTCGTTCTTATCCATGCCGAACGCCAGCGCAGCCGCGGTCGGCTCGTTGATGATGCGCTTGACGTCCAGGCCGGCGATGCGGCCGGCATCCTTGGTGGCCTGGCGCTGCGAGTCGTTGAAGTAGGCCGGCACGGTGATCACGGCTTCGGTCACCGGCTCGCCGAGGTAGTCCTCGGCCGTCTTCTTCATCTTGCGCAGCACTTCGGCGGAAACCTGCGGCGGCGCCAGCTTCTGGTCGCGCACCGACACCCATGCGTCGCCGTTGTCGGCCTTGACGATGGCGTATGGCATCAGGCCGATGTCCTTCTGGACTTCCTTCTCTTCGAACTTGCGGCCGATCAGGCGCTTGACCGCGTACAGCGTGTTACGCGGGTTGGTGACCGCCTGGCGCTTGGCCGGCGCGCCGACCAGGATCTCGCCGTCTTCCATGTAGGCGATGATCGACGGGGTGGTGCGGGCACCCTCCGAGTTTTCGATGACCTTGGGGGTGTTGCCTTCCAGGATCGCGACGCAGCTATTGGTGGTACCGAGGTCGATACCGATGATCTTACCCATTTATTCTCTCCTCTTGAGCCGGCGCTATCCGCGCGGCTGCAATTCAACCTGAGGCCGAAATGTGGCCGTCCGGGGGCTTTTCAAGGGCAGAACCAGCAAATCCGAGTAATTTTCTCGGTTTCTGCACGCATACAACGGCATCCGCCGCCGCAGGTTAAGCCGGCGGCGCGGCGCGGCCGTCGCAAGTGGCTTACTCCATACCTCCTGGCGCGTCGCGATCGCGCTGCCACAACACGTCCGAACCGCCCCCGGCCCGGTTCAGCACCCGCGCCAGCACGAACATCAGGTCCGACAGCCGATTCAGGTACTGGCGCGGGGCCTCGTTCAGCGGCTCTGCCGCGCCCAGCGCCACCAGCGCGCGTTCGGCACGGCGGCACACGGTGCGGCAGACATGGGCCTGCGCCGCGGCGCGGCTGCCGCCCGGCAGGATGAATTCGGCGAGCCGCGGCAGGTTGGCGTTGTAGTCGGCCAGCCAGGTGTCGAGCTGCGCCACCTGCTCAGGCTTGAGCAGGGTGTAGCCCGGGATGGACAGCTCGCCACCTAGGTCGAACAGGTCGTGCTGGATATGCAGCAGCGCGGCGCGCACGTCGTCCGGCAGGGCCTCGGTCAGCAGCACGCCGACGTGGCAGTTGAGCTCGTCGACGTCGCCGATGGCGGCGATGCGCAGGCTGTGCTTGCCGGTACGGCTGCCGTCGCCCAGGCCGGTGGTGCCGGCGTCGCCGGTGCGGGTGGCAATCTTGGACAGGCGGTGGCCCATGCCGGTCTCCTCGTAAGCGTGTGGTAGTCGTGGTCCGCCCTGCAACGCGAGGCGCCAGGGGAAAGATGCATTATCGCGCCGGACCGCCTCGGCGGGCCAAGCGCTTGTGTCCCGGCGCTTGCTGTGCGGCTATCGGCCAGTACCTGCCGGCCGCCGGCGTGCCCCGCCAGGGTGCATGAGCCGCCGCGCGGCGTAGAATGCCGGTACCCCCATTCATCGTCCATTCGATAACCGGGTCGCGCCCCTGCCGGCCAGACCGGAGCTTGCTCCGGACTGCCGCCGCCGGCACCACCGTCGCGCCGACCCGCCGGAGACCCGCATGAACCACCCCACGCCGCCCGCCACCCTCGCCCGCCGTCCGCTGCCGCCCGCCTTCAGCGAAGCCCTGGCGGCGCGCTTCGGCGACCGCTTCACCACCTCCGCAGGTGTGTGCGAACACCACGGCCGCGACGAATCCCCGTTCCCGCCAGCCGTGCCCGACGCCGTGGTCTTCGCCCACAGCACCGAGGAAGTGGCCGAGGTGGCGCGCCTGTGCAACCAGCATGGCGTGCCGCTGATCCCGTATGGCGCCGGCTCGTCGCTGGAAGGCCATCTGCTGGCGGTGGCAGGCGGCATCAGCCTGGACCTATCGCAGATGAACCGCGTGCTGGCGGTGCAGCCCGAGGACCTGACCGTGACCGTGCAGCCCGGCGTCACGCGCAAGCAGCTGAACCAGGAAATCAAGGACACCGGCCTGTTCTTCCCGATCGACCCGGGCGCCGATGCCTCGCTGGGCGGCATGTGCGCCACGCGCGCCTCCGGGACCAACGCGGTGCGCTACGGCACCATGCGCGAGAACGTGCTGGCGCTGACAGTGGTGACCGCCGACGGCCGCGTGGTCCGCACCGGCACGCAGGCGCGCAAGTCGGCGGCGGGCTATGACCTGACCCGGCTCTTTATCGGCAGCGAAGGCACGCTCGGCATCATCACCGAGGTGACGGTGCGGCTCTACCCGCAGCCGGAAGCGATCTCCGCCGCGGTGTGCGCCTTCCCCAGCATGGGCAGCGCGGTGCAGGCGGTGATCCAGACCATCCAGCTGGGCGTGCCGGTGGCGCGCGTGGAATTTGTCGATGCGCTGGCGATCCGCGCCATCAACCGCCACGACAACCTGACCTTGCCGGAAACGCCGCACCTGTTCTTCGAATTCCACGGCACCGAGGCCGGCGTGCGCGAGCAGGCCGAGACCGTGCAGCAGATCACCGCCGAGCACGGCGGCCAGGGCTTCGAATGGGCCACCCGCCCGGAGGACCGCAGCCGGCTGTGGAACGCTCGCCATACCGCCTACTTCGCCATGCTGCAGCTCAAGCCGGGCTGCAAGTCGGTGACCACCGACGTGTGCGTGCCGATCTCGCGCCTGGCCGATTGCGTCACCGAGACCGAGAAGGACCTGAACGCCTCGGCGCTGCCCTGCCCCATCGTCGGCCATGTCGGCGACGGCAACTTCCACGTGGCGATCCTGGTCGATCCCGACAAGCCCGAAGAGATGGCCGAGGCCGAGGCCATCAACCAGCGCATCGTCGAGCGCGCGCTGGCGATGGGCGGCACCTGCACCGGCGAGCACGGCGTGGGCCTGCACAAGCAGCGCTTCCTGGTGGAAGAACACGGCGAGGACGCGCTCGACCTGATGCGCGCGATCAAGGCCGCGCTGGACCCCAACCACATCCTGAACCCGGGCAAGATCTTCAGCGCCACGCGCGCGGGCACGCAGTAAGGCGTACCGGGCAGATGGCCTCCATGTTCAACCGCGTCCCGCCGCTGCACCTGCTGATCGCCTTCGAGGCGGCGGCGCGCCTGGGCAGCTTCGCGCGCGCGGCCGAAGAGCTGTCGGTCACGCCCAGCGCGGTCTCGCACCGCATCAAGAACCTTGAGGAGCTGTGGGGCGAAGACCTGTTCGTGCGCGCCAACGCGGCGCTGCGGCTGACCGCCGCCGGCACGCGCTACCTGCGCAACGTGCAGGACGCGCTCAAGTCGCTCAACGAGCTGGCGCGGCCCGAGTACAACAAGCTGCGCACCCGGCTGCGGGTGGCGATCCCGCCCACCTTCGGGCGCCAGCACCTGGTACCGCGCCTGCCTGAGTTCGGCGCGCTGTATCCGCATATCGACCTCGAGCTGCACCTGGCGATCCCGTTCCTGGACGTCAAGGCGGAGGACACCGATGTCGAGATCCGCTACGGCACCGGCCGCTACCCGGACCTGAAGACCACCCGGCTGCTGGTCGAGCCGGTGTTCCCGGCCTGCGGCCGCGATTACTACGAGCGCGTCAACGGCCGCGCCATCACCAAACCCGAGCACCTGCACGGCCTGGTGCTGCTGCGCAGCCCGCTGGAGCCGTGGAAGCCGTGGTTCGAGACTGCCGGGCTGGACTGGGCCGAGCCGCAGACCGGGCCGCAGTTCAATGACATCGGCCTGATGCTTGAGGCGATCGCGTCCAACCAGGGCGTGGCGCTGGTGCGCCAGCGCATGGCGCGGCACTGGCTATCGCTGGGGCAGATGGTGCGGCTGCTCGATGTGGAATCGGTCTCGCCGCACGGCTACTACATCGTCGAGCGCGAACAGGCCCCGCTCAAGCCCGAGGCGCGCTATTTCGTCGACTGGCTGCTGAGCCTGGACTGGTAGGAGACCGACCCATGGAAATCCGTTTGCTGACCCCCGCCGATGCCGCCGCCTTCCAGGCGCTGCGGCTGCAAGGCCTGGCCGAAGCGCCTGAGGCCTTCGCTGCCAGCCTGGAGGAGGAACAGGACCGGCCGCTGGAAGTCGTCGCCGGGCGCCTGGCCGCGACCGAGGGCAAGGCCGTATTCGGCGCCTTTGTCGACGGCACCGATGGCAGCGCGCTGGCCGGCGTGGTCGGGGTGATGCGCGAGGAAAACGCCAAGCACCGGCACAAGGCCTTTATCTGGGGCATGTACGTGGCCCCGGGCTGGCGCGACCGCAAGCTCGGCCGCGCGCTGATGGACCGGGCCATGGAACAGGCCGCCGCCATGCCGGGCGTGCGCCAGGTGACGCTGTGCGTCAATGCCGGCAGCGCGGGCGCGGTGCGGCTGTATGAGTCGCTCGGCTTCGTGCGCACGGGGCTGGAGCCGGATGCGCTGTACGTCGCGCCGCACTTCCACGACAAGCTCGACATGGTCTGCTTCCTGCCGCAGCCGCCGGCACGCTGAGTCCGGCCGGGCCGCCTTCCCTGCACCCGCGCCGCGGTGTACGCTGGACTTGCGCCCCATGCCAGGCGTGAATTCCCGCGCAGCCATGATGAGCATTTTTGATCGGCCTGCCATGCGGAATTCACGTCTCCCGTGGTGCCCGCGCCAGGTGCCCTGCGCTATAGTCACCCGTCCCCCGCGGCAGGCCCTGCATTGCCGCGACCGGCAGGCCGCGCACCGGCCGCCGTCCAGGAGGCCCCACAGGAGTCGTTCATGAATGCCCCGCACGAAGCCCAAACCATCGCCCCCGACGGCGCCCATGCCACGGCCGAAGGCCGCCGCAGCGCGCTGCTGGCCGGCCTGGCGCAGATCCTGCCGGATGCCGCGCTGCTGTGGAAGCCGGAAGACACCGTCCCCTATGAATGCGACGGCCTGGCCGCGTACCGCCAGGTGCCGATGGCCGTGGCCCTGCCCGATACCGAGGAACAGGTCTGCGCGATCCTGCGCCTGTGCCACAAGCTGGGCGTGCCGGTGGTGCCGCGCGGCGCCGGCACCAGCCTGTCGGGCGGCGCCATGCCGATCGCCGAGGGCCTGGTGCTGTCGCTGGCCAAGTTCAAGCGCATCCTGTCGGTCGATCCATACTCGCGCACCGCGGTGGTCCAGCCGGGCGTGCGCAACCTGGCGATCTCCGACGCCGCCGCACCCCACAACCTGTACTACGCGCCGGACCCGTCCTCGCAGATCGCCTGCACCATCGGCGGCAACGTCAGCGAGAACTCCGGCGGCGTGCACTGCCTGAAGTACGGCCTGACCGTGCACAACGTGCTGCGCGTGCGCGCGGTGACGATGGAGGGCGAGGTGGTGGTGTTCGGCTCCGAGGCCCCCGACTCGCCGGGCCTGGACCTGCTGGCGGTGCTGATCGGCTCCGAAGGCATGCTGGCCGTGGTCACCGAGGTCACCGTGCGCCTGATCCCCAAGCCGCAGCTGGCGCAGGTGATCATGGCCTGCTTCGACGATGTCGAGAAGGGCGGCAACGCGGTGGCGGACGTGATCGCCGCCGGCATCATCCCGGCCGGGCTGGAAATGATGGACAAGCCCGCCACCGCCGCGGTCGAGCAGTTCGTGCATGCGGGCTATGACCTGGATGCCGCCGCCATCCTGCTGTGCGAATCCGACGGCACCCCGGAAGAAGTGGCCGAGGAAATCGAACGCATGAGCGCGGTGCTGACGGCATCGGGATGCACCCGCATCGTGGTCTCGCAGAACGAAGCCGAGCGCCTGCGCTTCTGGAGCGGACGCAAGAATGCCTTCCCCGCCGCCGGGCGGATCTCGCCGGACTACTACTGCATGGACGGCACCATCCCGCGCAAGCACATCGGCACGCTGCTCAGGCGCATCGAAGCCATGGAGCAAAAGTACGGCCTGCGCTGCATCAACGTGTTCCATGCCGGCGACGGCAACATGCACCCGCTGGTGCTGTTCGATGGCGCCGACCAGGACCAATGGCACCGCGCCGAGCTGTTCGGCGCCGACATCCTGGAAACCTGCGTGGAGCTGGGCGGCACCGTCACCGGCGAGCATGGCGTGGGCGTGGAGAAGCTCAACTCGATGTGCGTGCAGTTCTCGCCCGCCGAGCGCGACGCCTTCTTCGGCGTCAAGGCCGCCTTCGATCCGGCGCGGCTGCTCAACCCGGACAAGGCCATCCCCACGCTGGCGCGCTGCGCGGAGTACGGCAAGATGCATGTGAAGCGGGGCCTGCTGCCGCACCCTGAGCTGCCGCGCTTCTGAGCCACGCCATGTCCAGCCCACGCCGACGCCAGCAGCAGGAAGCGTTCGTCCGCCAGCGCCTGGGCCAGCCCGAGACCGGCTGGCGCCAGCGCTGGTACACCATCATCTTCGAGGCCGATACCCGCGAGGGCCGGCTCTTCGATGTCGCGCTGCTGCTGGCCATCGTCGCCAGCGTGATGGTGGTGATGCTCGACAGCCTGCCCTCGGTGAACAGCCGCCTGGGGCTGCCGTTCACCGTGCTGGAATGGATGTTCACGCTGTTCTTCACGGCCGAGTATGTGATGCGCGTCCTGGTGGTGCGCCGGCCGTGGCGCTACGTATTCAGCTTCTACGGCATCATCGACTTCATCTCGATCATGCCGACCTGGCTGGCCTTCTTCCTGCCCGAGCTGCATTTCCTGATCGACGTGCGCCTGCTGCGGCTGCTGCGCGTGTTCCGGATCCTGAAGCTGACCGTGTACTTCGAGGAAGCCGAGATCCTGTACCGCGCGCTGGTCAACAGCCGGCGCAAGATCTTCGTGTTCCTGGGCACTGTGTTCATCATCACGGTGATCCTGGGCACGGTGATGTACGTGGTGGAAGGTCCGCAGCACGGCTTCACCAGCATCCCGGTCAGCATGTACTGGGCGGTGGTTACGCTGACCACCACGGGCTTCGGCGACATGGTGCCCAAGACCCCGCTGGGGCAATTCATCACCTCGCTGACCATCCTGCTGGGCTACGGCATCATCGCCTTCCCCACCGGCATCGTCGGCGCCGAGCTGGCCGCCAGCATCCTGAAGCGGCCGCTCACCACGCGCACCTGCACCCATTGCCTGACCGAGGGCCACGAACCCGACGCCGGCTACTGCAAGCATTGCGGCAGCCAGCTGCCCGAATACCAGAACGACCGGCCGGAAGTGCCCGGCGGACCTGCCGGCTCCTGAGCCGGTCTTCCCTACCCCACGACGCATATGCAAGCCACCCTCGACGCCATCCGCGACGCCGTCAGGCAAGCCACCGAGACCCGCACCGCGCTGCGGCTGCGCGGCGGCGGCAGCAAGGACTTCTACGGCCAGCCCGCCGCGGGCCAGCTGCTGGACACGCGCGCCTATGCCGGCATCGTCGACTACGACCCGGCCGAGCTGGTGATCACCGCGCGCTGCGGCACGCCGCTGGCCGAGATCGAGGCGGCGCTGGCCGAAAAGCGCCAGATGCTGGCCTTCGAGCCGCCCCATTTCGCACTGCCGGGCCAGCCCAGCACCGCGACGCTGGGCGGCGCCGTGGCCGCGGGATTGTCGGGCCCGCGCCGGCAGTCGGTGGGCGCGCTGCGCGACTTCATGCTGGGCGCGCAGCTGATGGACGGACGCGGCGAGGTGATGGACTTCGGCGGCCAGGTGATGAAGAACGTGGCGGGCTATGACGTGTCGCGGCTGCTGGCGGGCTCGCTCGGCACGCTCGGGCTGATCCTGCAGGTGTCGGTCAAGGTGCTGCCGGCACCGTTCGACGAGGCCACGCTGCGCTTCGAGCTGGCCCAGGCCGATGCCATCGAGCACCTGAACCGGTGGGGTGGCCAGCCGCTGCCGCTGGCGTCTTCGGCCTGGCACGCGGGCGTGCTGCATGTGCGCCTGGCCGGCGCCACCGCCGCCGTGCGTGCCGCGTGCGCCAGGCTGGGCGGCGAGCGCGTGGACGCTGCAGAAGCCGCGGCGCTGTGGCAATCGCTGCGCGAGCAGACCCACCCGTTCTTCGCCCCCGCCCAGGCGGGCCGCGCGCTGTGGCGCCTGGCGGTGCCCACCATCGCCGCGCCGCTGGAGCTGCCCGGCTCACAACTGATCGAATGGGGCGGCGGCCAGCGCTGGTGGCTGCCCGAGGACGGCACTGACAAGACCGATGCCGAAAGCGTGCGCGCCGTGGCGCAGGCCGCCGGCGGCCATGCCACGCTGTTCCGCAACGGCGACAAGTCAGTGGGCGTGTTCACGCCGCTGGCCTCGCCGCTGGCCGCGATCCACCGCCGCCTGAAAGAGACCTTCGACCCGGCCGGCATCTTCAACCCGCAGCGCATGTACCCCGGGCTCTGATCCGGCACGTCCAGGCACCCCCAGGCACAACCTCCCCACACCATGCAAACGAACCTGGCCGATTTTCTTCGCAACACGCCCGAAGGCGAGGAAGCCAAATCCATCGTCGGCAATTGCGTGCATTGCGGCTTCTGCACCGCCACCTGCCCCACTTACCAGCTGCTCGGCGATGAGCTGGACGGCCCGCGCGGGCGCATCTACCTGATGAAGCAGGTGCTGGAAGGCCATGCCATCACCGAAAGCACGCGCCTGCACCTGGACCGCTGCCTGACCTGCCGCAACTGCGAATCGACCTGCCCGTCGGGCGTGCGCTACGGCCGCCTGGTCGATATCGGCCGCAAGCTGGTCGACGACAAGCTCGAGGCCGAAGGCGTGCAGCGCCCCGCCCGCGAGCGCATCGCGCGCTGGGTGCTGCGCGAAGGGCTGACGCGCCCGGCGCTGTTCGGCACGGCGCTGCGCCTGGGCCAGATGGTGCGGCCGCTGCTGCCGGGCACGCTGCGCAACAAGGTGCCGGCGCTGTCCAGCACCGCCGCGCCCGGCACGTGGCCGCGCAATGCGCATGCACGCAAGATGTTGTTGCTCGACGGCTGCGTGCAGCCGGCAATGTCGCCCAACATCAATGCCGCCACCGCGCGTGTATTCGACCGTGTCGGCGTACAACTGCTGGTGGCGCGCGAAGCCGGCTGCTGCGGCGCGATCCGCTTCCACACCGGCGACCACGACGGCGGCCTCGACAATATGCGCCGCAATATCGACGCCTGGTGGCCGCATATCGAGGACGGCGCCGAAGCCATCGTGATGACCGCCTCGGGCTGCGGCGCGATGGTCAAGGACTACGGCCACCTGCTGCGCAACGATCCGAAGTACGCCGGGCGCGCCCGCCGCGTATCGGCGCTGACGCGCGATCTGTCCGAAGTCTTGCCGGACTTTGCCGACGAGCTGCACACCCTGGCCGGCGCGGTCCCGCGCGACAACCGGCGCGTGGCTTACCACCCGCCCTGCACGCTGCAGCACGGCCAGCAGATCCGCGGCAAAGTCGAAGCGCTCTTGACCGGCCTCGGCGTCGAAGTCAAACTCTGCGCTGACAGCCACCTGTGCTGCGGCTCGGCAGGCACTTATTCGGTATTGCAGCCGGAACTGGCCTACCGCCTGCGCGACGACAAACTCGCCAAACTGCAGGCCACGCAGCCTGAAGCCATCGTCTCGGCCAATATCGGCTGCATCTCGCACCTGCAGAGCGGCACCGGCACCCCGGTGATGCACTGGATCGAACTGGTCGACAAGATGCTCGGCTAGCGCGGGCGGGCAGCATGGGCGGCAGCGCGCATCCCTTCCGGACGCGCGCCGCGCACCTGCGACCAAACGCCACGCCCCCATGCTCCAGACCTTTGCAATCCTGTTGGTTTTCCAGTCCATCGGTGAGGTGATCAGCTACGCGCTGACCCTGCCGGTGCCCGGCCCCGTGCTGGGCATGATCCTGCTGTTCGGCTGGCTCGTCTTCGACGACCGCCTGCTGCCCATCATCCAGGGCACCACATCTGAACTGCTCAAGCACCTGTCGCTGCTGTTCGTGCCGGCCGGCGTCGGCATCATGGTCCATGCCAACCGCATCGAGGGCGAATGGATGCCGATCCTGGTGGCGCTGGTGGTGTCCACCTGGCTGGCCATCGCCACCACCGCCATGGTCACGCGCATGCTGATGCGCAAGCGCGCCGATGTCCCGCCCGCCGATGCGAAAGGAGAGCAGGCATGATGACGCCCCGCCTCAACGAGATCTGGGTCTACCTGGCCGCAAGCCCGCTGGTCGGGCTGACCGCCACGCTCCTGGCCTACGTCCTTGCCTTCCGCATCTATGAGCGCTCGCGCTTCTCGCCGCTGGCCAACCCGGTGATGATCGCGGTGGCGCTGCTGGTCACGGTGCTGACCGTCACCGGCACGCCCTACAAGACCTACTTCGACGGCGCGCAGTTCGTGCACTTCCTGCTGGGGCCGGCCACGGTGGCGCTGGCGGTGCCGCTGTACCTGCAGTTGCCCAAGCTGCGCACCCATGTGTTCCCGCTGCTGGCGGGGCTGGTGGCGGGCTCGGTGGTTGCGGTGGTGTCGGCAGTGGGCATCGCGTACCTGCTGGGCGCATCGCCCGAGACCGTGCGCTCGCTCGCGCCCAAGTCGGTGACGATCCCGATCGCCATGGGCGTGGCCGAGAAGATCGGCGGGCTGCCGTCGCTGACGGCGGTGCTGGTGATGGCCACCGGCATCATCGGCGCGGTCAGCGCCACCAGCGTGCTGAACCTGCTGCGCATCCGCGACTACAGCGTGCGCGGCTTCGCCACCGGCGTGGCGGCGCATGGCATCGGCACCGCGCGTGCCTTCCAGGTCAACCAGGAAGCCGGTGCCTTTGCCGCGCTGGGCATGGGCCTGAACGGCGTGCTGACGGCGATCATGGTGCCGGTGATGGCGGCGTGGATGCCACACTGACACCCTCCTGACAGGACGCTGTCAGCAGCCCCCGCGCATGATGCGAACTCCTCACTCCCCTTTACCTGGAACCAAGGAGTCTGTCATGAGCAACCGTCTGATCAACTGGCTGGAAATCCCCGTCGTCGACATGAACCGCGCGGTCGGCTTCTACGAGCAGGTGTTCGATATCCAGCTGCGCCGCGAGACCATGAGCCAGGTCGACATGGCCGTGTTCCCCCACCCCGACCCGGGCGGCGCGCTGGTGGCCGGCGAAGGCTACCGCCCCAGCAACTACTACGGCGCGGTGCCGTACCTGCATGCGCCGGAACTGGATGTGCTGCTGGAGCGCGCCGCGCGCGCCGGCGGCAAGACCGTGTTCGGGCCGCTGCGCCTGCCGGGCGAGATCGGCCGTATCGCCCATATCACCGACAGCGAAGGCAACCGCATCGGGCTGCACGAGCCCGTGGCCGCTTGACTCCGATGGCAAGCCACCCCCGATGAGCCGCCGCGCCGACCGCCTGTTCCAGATCGTGCAGGTGCTGCGCGGCCGCCGCCTGACCACGGCAGCGCTGCTGGCACAGCGGCTCGGGGTGTCGGAACGCACCGTCTACCGTGATATCCAGGCGCTGTCGCTGTCAGGCGTGCCGGTCGAGGGCGAGGCCGGCATCGGCTACCGGCTGCGCGCCGACTTCGATGTCCCGCCGCTGATGTTCACCGCCATGGAAGTCGAAGCGCTGGTCGCCGGCCTGCGCCTCCTGAAAGCCTGGGGCGGCGGCGCGCTGGCCGCCGCGGCCGATCCCGCGCTGGAAAAACTGATGGCCGCGCTGCCGCCGCCGCGCCGGCTGGCGGCGCAGCAAAGCCGCGTGTTCGCGCCGGAATACGTCAACCAGGCGCATGTGCGCGAGGCCTTCGACGTGGTGCACGGCGCGCTGGGCGAGCAGAAATTGCTGCTGCTCGACTATTGCGACGTGCAGCAGCGCATCACCGAACGCGTGGTGATGCCGCTGGGCCTGTTCTTCTGGGGCAATGCCTGGTTGCTGGCGACGTGGTGCACCACGCGCTCCGACTACCGCAGCTTCCGGCTGGACCGCTGCCGCGCCATCCGCATGCTGGACGACCATTTCCACGAAACGCCCGACCGCTCGCTCAACGGTTTCCTGCGCGCGGTGCGCGCCAGCGGCAGCTAGTACTGTTCAGGCAGCCGGGTCGGACAGCAGCTTCTCGATATCGGCGCGCAGCTCATCGGGCTTGGTAGTCGGCGCATAGCGCTTGAACACCGTGCCGTCGCGGCGCAGCAGGAACTTGGTGAAGTTCCATTTGATGCCCTGGGTACCGAGCACGCCACGCTTTTCCGTGGTCAGCCACTGGTACAGCGGATGGGCGTCGGCACCATTCACGTCGATCTTGGCGAACATCGGGAAGCGCACCGCAAAGCGCGTTTCGCAGAACTGGCCGATCTGCTGCGCATCGCCCGGCTCCTGCTTGCCGAACTGGTTGCACGGGAAGCCCAGCACCTCCAGGCCGCGTCCGTGGTATTCGTCATAGAGCTTCTGCAGGCCCTCGTACTGCGGCGTGAACCCGCATTCGCTGGCGGTGTTGACGACCAGCATCACCTTGCCCTGGAACTGCGACAGCGGTACCGGCTGGCCGGCCAGCGAGTTGGCTTCGAACTGGTAGACATTGCTCATGGCAGACTCCTCTAGGTAGCCCAAGCATACCGCCATGCGCACTGGCGTGCACGAATCAGATGACGTTGAGATGCTCGGTGCCGGCACCCAGGTCGGTGTCCTTGGCGCTCGCGCTGTGCAGCTTGATCATCAGGCGCAGGTCATTGAGCGAGTCGGCGTTGCGCAGCGCGTCCTCGTAGGTGATCTTGCCTTCCTCGTACAGATCGAACAGCGCCTGGTCGAACGAGACCATGCCCTGCTCGCGCGACTTCTTGATGACTTCCTTGAGCTCGTGGATCTCGCCCTTGAAGATCAGGTCGGCCACCAGCGGCGTGCCGATCATGATCTCCACCGCCGGCACGCGCCCCTTTTTGCCGGCGCGCGGCAGCAGGCGCTGCGAGATCATCGCCTTCAGGTTCAGCGACAGGTCGATCAGCAGCTGCTGGCGCTTTTCCTCGGGGAAGAAGTTGACCACGCGGTCGATCGCCTGGTTGGCGTTGTTGGCGTGCAGCGTGGCCAGGCACAGGTGGCCGGTCTCGGCGTACTGCATCGCGTACTCCATGGTCTCGCGATCGCGGATTTCGCCGATCAGGATCACGTCGGGCGCCTGGCGCAGCGTGTTCTTCAGCGCCACGTGCCAGGACTCGGTATCGATGCCGACCTCGCGCTGCGTGACGATGCAGTTCTGGTGCGCATGCACGTACTCGATCGGATCCTCGATGGTGATGATATGGCCGTACGAATGCGCGTTGCGGTGATCCAGCATTGCCGCCAGCGTGGTCGACTTGCCCGAGCCGGTGGCGCCGGTCACGATCACCAAACCGCGCTTGGCCATCACCACCTCATGCAGCGTCGCCGGCAGGTCCAGGTCGGCCACCGAGGGGATGCGCGTATTGATGGTGCGCACCACCATGCCGGCCTTGCCCTGCTGGATAAAGGCCGACACGCGGAAGCGCCCGGCCTTGGGCGCGGTGATCGCGAAATTGCATTCGCGGCTGGTGTCGAAGTCCTGAACCTGGCGCTCGTTCATCACCGAGCGCACCAGGCCCAGCGCCTGGGTCGGGTTCAGCGGCTGCTGCGACACCGGCTTGATCTTGCCGTCGACCTTGATCGCCGGCGGGAAGTCAGAAGTGATGAACAGGTCCGAGCCGCGGTTGCTGACCATCAGCTCCAGCAGGTCGTTGATGTACTTGGCGGCGGATTCGCGATCGAGCATGGCGGTGTCCTGCTAGGGAGCGGGCCTCAGCCCATGAACGCGTCGGGGTTCTTGGCGATGGCGCGCGCGTCGTTGTAGCTGATGACGCTGCGCTTGATCAGGTCAGACAGGCACTGGTCCAGCGTCTGCATGCCCAGCCCGCTGCTAGTCTGCATCATCGAGTACATCTGCGCGATCTTGTTCTCGCGGATCAGGTGGCGGATCGCGGGCGTGGCGATCATGATCTCGTGCGCGGCGGTGCGGCCATTGCCGTCGCGCGTCTTCAGCAGGGTCTGCGAGATCACCGCCTCCAGCGATTCCGACAGCATGGTGCGCACCATATCCTTCTCTTCGGGCGGGAACACATCGACCACCCGGTCGATGGTCTTGGCCGCGGAGCTGGTGTGCAGCGTGCCGAAGACCAGATGGCCGGTCTCGGCCGCGGTCAGCGCCAGGCGGATGGTTTCCAGGTCGCGCAGCTCACCCACCAGGATCACGTCCGGGTCTTCACGCAGTGCCGAGCGCAGCGCGTTGGCAAACGAATGCGTATGCGGCCCCAGCTCGCGCTGGTTGATCAGGCTCTTCTTGGAGCTGTGCACGAATTCGATCGGGTCCTCCACCGTGAGGATGTGGCCCATGTCGTTGTCGTTGCGATGGTCGACCATCGCCGCCAGCGTGGTGGACTTGCCCGAGCCGGTCGGGCCCGTCACCAGCACCAGCCCGCGCGGCTTCATGCACAGGTCGGCAAACACCGCGGGCGCGCGCAGCTCTTCGAGCGTGAGCACCTTGGAGGGAATGGTACGGAACACCGCAGCGGCGCCGCGCTGGGTGTTATAGGCATTGACCCGGAAGCGGGACAGGCCGGCGATCTCGAACGAGAAATCGATTTCGAGGCGTTCTTCGTAGGCCTTGCGCTGGGTGTCGCTCATGATGTCGTACACCATGGCGTGGACATCCTTGTGCGTCATCGAGGCGATGTTGATCCGGCGCATGTCGCCGTGGATCCGCACCATCGGCGGCATGTCCGCGGAAAGATGAAGATCAGACGCCTTGTTCTTGACAGCGAAAGCCAATAGCTGCGCGATGTCCATCTATAATGACCCCACCCTGAGTTATCAGTACTTTGCGTACTTTCTTTTGTATGTTCGCCGGATTATGTCTGTAATTGCCGCCAACTTGCAAGCCGTTCACCAGCGCATCGCGGCGGCCGCACAACAAGCCGGCAGACAGCCCGCGGACATCGCCCTGCTGGCGGTTTCCAAGACCGTTCCCCCCGACCGCATAAGGGCCGCATACGCCGCCGGACAGCTCGCTTTCGGCGAAAACTACGCCCAGGAAGGCGTCGACAAGATCGCCGCGCTGGCCGACCTGCGCCACCGCCTGCAATGGCATTTCATCGGCCCGCTGCAAAGCAACAAGACCCGGCAGGTGGCCGAGCATTTCGACTGGGTGCACGCGGTCGACCGGCTCAGGATCGCCGAGCGGCTGTCGGCCCAGCGCCCGCCCGGCATGGCGGCGCTGCAGGTCTGCATCCAGGTCAATATCAGCGGCGAAGCCAGCAAGAGCGGCGTCGCCCCGGCGGAGGTACCGGCACTGGCACATGCCGTCGCCGCGCTGCCCGGCCTGCGCCTGCGCGGGCTGATGGCCATCCCCGAGCCCGAGCACGACCCCGCCGCCCAGCGCCGCCCGTTCGCGTCCATGCGCGCCATGCTGCAGGCGCTGCGCGCCGACGGCCTGGACCTCGACACGCTGTCGATGGGCATGTCGGGCGACATGGAAGCCGCCATCGCCGAGGGCGCCAACCTGGTACGGATCGGCACCGCCATCTTCGGAGCGCGCCAGTACCCGTAGCCCGGCGCGCCCAATCCATTCCCTTCAAGCCCCCCAACGGATCCCCATGCTCGATACCCTTACCTTTGGCTTTCTCGGCGGCGGCAACATGGCCACCGCACTGATCGGCGGCCTGATCGCCCGCGGCGTGCCGGCCGGCTCGATCCGCGTGGTCGACCCCTTCCCCGAGGCCCAGCAACGCCTGGCGCGCGACCTCGGCGTGCATGCCGCCGGCGCGCCGGATGCCGCCTTCGGCGCCAGCGACGTGCTGGTGCTGGCGGTCAAGCCGCAGCAGTTCCGCGACGCCGCGGCGCAGCTGCTGCCGATCCTGCCGGCCAGCGGCAAGGGCAACCTGGTGATCAGCGTGGCCGCCGGCATCCGGCTGCAGGACATGCAACGCTGGCTGGACGGGCGCACCCGGCTGGTGCGGGCGATGCCGAATACGCCGGCGCTGGCGGGCATGGGCATGACGGGGCTGGCGGCGCCGGCCGGGCTGTCAGCCGAAGACCGCGCGATTGCCAGCGCCGTGGCCGAGGCCGTCGGCAAGTGCGTGTGGGTGGATGGGGATGACCAGATCGATGCGGTCACCGCCATTTCCGGCAGTGGACCGGCCTATGTCTTCTACTTTATCGAGGCGATGGAACGCGCCGCCACCGAGCTGGGCCTGACGGCGGAGCAAGGCCGCGAACTGGCGGTAGAGACCTTCCGTGGCGCTGCTACCCTGGCCGGGCAGTCTTCGGAGCCGGTGTCGACGCTGCGTGAGCGCGTGACGTCAAAGGGTGGTACGACCTATGCGGCGCTGACGGCGATGGAGGGTTCGGGTATTGGTGATGAGTTCGTGCGCGCGATGCATGCTGCCGCGGCGCGGGGCAAGGAGATGGGGGCGGAGTTCGGGAAGGATTGAGGCGCGGCCAACCCGCGGGCGCTCTGACCCGGCCGCCGCCCCTTGTGAACGCTCCCCTCGCCCCCCCCCCGGGGGGGGGGGGGGGGGGGCCCCGGAGTGTCCACGAAGTGAAGCGCGTCGGTATGCCC
>NZ_JFJW01000036.1:31819-152982 GCF_000611125.1 Cupriavidus sp. SK-4 | reverse complement strand
GGGAGAGGGGAGAAAACCACCAGGATCTAGTCAGCGAATCGCATAAGCCACCGCCGTCCCCGCAAACACACAAGCCCCCAGCCAGTTGTTATGCCGGAACGCCGCAAAGCACCGCATCCGGTCGCGGTCACGAATCAGCGTGTAGTGATACCCGGCGCAACCCGCAGCCGCCACCAGCCCCACCCAGTAAGGCCATCCCAACCCCAGCAGCACCCCCGCCCACGCCATCAGCGCCAGGAACGCGGCATAGCAAAGCATGATCGCCGCCACGTCGAAGCGGCCAAAGGTAATGGCCGAAGTCTTCATGCCGATCAGGAGGTCGTCGTCACGATCGACCATCGCATACGCCGTGTCATACGCCACCGCCCAGAACACATTGGCCAGCAACATCAGCCACGCCACCGGCGGCACCTGGTCCTGGATCGCGGCAAATGCCATCGGGATACCAAAGCCAAACGCGATGCCAAGATAAGCCTGCGGAATCGCAAAGAAGCGCTTGAAGAACGGGTAAGTGCCCGCCACCACCGCCGCCACCACCGCCAGCCATTTGGTCAGCGCATTGAGCGGCAGCACCAGCGCAAAGGCCACCAGCGCCAGCACCGCGGCCACGGCCAGCGCTTCCCACGCGGCGATCTTGCCCGCGGTCAACGGCCGCTCCCTGGTGCGCTTGACGTGCTTGTCAAAGTCGCGGTCGGCCCAGTCGTTGATGGCGCAGCCAGCCGAGCGCATCAGGAAGGTGCCCGCCACGAAGATCCAGAACAGCCCCCATGCCGGCGGCCCGCCCGCGGCCATCCACATGGCCCACAGCGTCGGCCACAGCAGCAGCAGCGTGCCGATCGGCTTGTCGATGCGCACCAGGCGCGCGTAGAGGGAAAGGCGTTCAAGCATGGGCGTCGGGGGCAACGGCGAGAGGGTCTGCACTGCGCGGATCCGGGAAGGAGGATTCAATGAAAACGCGCCGCAGCCCGGACGGTTGCGACGCGCAGTGCCGGCCGCCACTGAAGGGCAGCCGGAGGTGGCCAGCTGGCCTCAGGCCAGCATCGCGCGCAGCATCCACGCGGTCTTTTCATGTGTCTGCATGCGCTGGGTCAGCAGGTCGGCCGACGGTTCGTCGCCGGCGGCGTCGATCACCGGGAACAGCGAGCGCGCGGTGCGCACCACGGCTTCCTGGCCTTCGACCAGCTTGCGGATCATTTCGGTGGCCTCGGGCACGCCCTCTTCCTCCGCGATCGACGACAGGCGGGCGTACTCCTTGTAGGTGCCCGGTGCCGGGTAGCCCAGCGCGCGGATACGCTCGGCGATCGAGTCCACGGCGAGTGCCAGCTCCGTGTACTGGGTCTCGAACATCAGATGCAGCGTATTGAACATGGGACCCGTCACGTTCCAGTGGAAGTTATGGGTCTTGAGGTAGAGGGTGTAGGTGTCCGCCAGCAGCTTGGACAGGCCTTCCGCGATCTTCTTGCGGTCCTTGTCGGAAATACCGATATTCACGCTCATCTCATTCTTCTTTGCCATGGTAGGTACGCTCCGTTCTGGTAAAGCCACGAGGGGGCGCCGCCGGGCTTGCCATGTTTTGGGGCCGGGCGGCGCAGTACCCACATTATTGCACTAGCCGGCAATCCCGGCCAAACCCCGGGCCACTTCGCTGAACATCACGGCCGCGCCGAGCACGATCACGGCGGCGCCGATTTCCTTGCGCCACAGCTTGTGGCGCAGCCGCGCGGCGTCGGCGCGTTCGGGCTGGTCGTGCCCGTCGTGCCACAACTGCCGCCACTCGTCGATAAACAACCGGATCATTGCCATCATCGTTCTCCGCGGCGCGGCAGCCCGCCAGGGGCGCCGCGCCAGGCTGCCGCTTATTTCAGGTTGAGTGCGCGCTTCACGCCCTCGCCGTAGGCCGGGTCGGCCTTGGTGAAATGCTCCAGCTGCACGCGCACGATCGCCTCAGGCACGCCCTGCATCGCCGCCGCGATATTGGCGAACAGGCGCTGGCGCTGGTCTTGGTCGAACAGGCGGAACAGCGCGCCGGGCTGGCTGTAGTAGTCCGGGTCGACGCGGTGGTCCCAGTGGTCGGCGGCGCCATCCAGTGCCAGCGGCGGCTCGATCGCGCGCTCGCTGGCGGCGTAGGCGCCTTCGCGGTTGGGCTCGTAGTTGAGCTTGCCGCCCTGGTTGCCGTCCACGCGCATCGCGCCATCACGGTGGAAGCTGTTGTGGAACGGGCATTTCGGCGCATTCACCGGGATCTGGTTGTGGTTGATCCCCAGGCGGTAGCGCTGCGTGTCGCCGTACGAGAACAGCCGCCCCTGCAGCATCTTGTCGGGCGAGAAGCCGATGCCCGGCACGATATTGGCCGGATTCATCGCCACCTGCTCGACCTCGGCAAAGTAGTTGTCCGGGTTGCGGTTGAGCTCGAGCACGCCCACGTCGATCAGCGGGTAGTCCTTGTGCGGCCAGACCTTGGTCAGGTCGAACGGATTGATGTGGTACTTGGCCGCGTCGGCCTCCGGCATGACCTGCACGCGCAGGTTCCAGCGCGGGAAATTGCCTTGCTCGATGTTTTCGAACAGATCGCGCTGCGCGCTTTCGCGGTCCGTTGCCACGACCTTGGCCGCTTCCTCATTGGTCCAGTTGGCAATGCCCTGCTGCGACTTGAAGTGGAACTTGACCCAGAAGCGCTCGTTGTTGGCGTTGATGAACGAGTACGTGTGCGAGCCGAAGCCGTGGATCTGGCGGTAGTTCTGCGGCAGGCCGCGATCGCTCATCAGGATGGTGACCTGGTGCAGCGATTCCGGATGGCGCGACCAGAAGTCCCACACCGCGATCGGGTCGCGCAGGTTGGTGCGCGGATTGCGCTTCTGCGTGTGGATAAAATCCGGGAACTTGAGCGGATCACGCACGAAGAATACGGGGGTGTTGTTGCCGACCACGTCCCAGTTGCCTTCGTCGGTGTAGAACTTGATCGAGAAGCCGCGCACGTCGCGCTCGGCATCGGCCGCGCCGCGCTCGCCGGCCACGGTCGAGAAGCGGATGAACAGCGGCGTTTCCTTGCCGACCTGGGCAAAGACCGAAGCCTTGGTGTACCTGGTGATGTCGTGGGTGATCTTGAGCGTGCCATAGGCGCCCGAGCCCTTGGCATGCACGCGCCGCTCGGGGATGACCTCGCGGTCGAAGTGGGCCAGCTTTTCGAGGAACCAGACATCCTGCAGCAGCATCGGGCCGCGCGGGCCTGCCGTCTGCGAGTTCTGGTTATCGGCGACGGGTGCGCCGGCGGCAGTGGTAAGGGTGTCCTTCTTGCTCATCTTTTCCTCTTTGTGGGTAGGCTGAAAGGGAACGCCGCATCAGAGCGCGGCGGCATAGCAGGCAAGGCAATCGAGCAGGCAGCGCCCCATGCGGAGGGGAAACGGGCGCCCGTTGATTGTTGTTGAAGAGAACTGGGCGCTGGTGCTCATCATTGGTTCCTGTCTCAGGTCGATGCCATCTGCACCGACAGGAGTCAGCCTACCAACGAACTATCGAATTGAGAATTCAATTATTTATACCTATGTATTAGGTCAAATCTATCTGGGATTTCTGCAACTTATCGCAGCGGAAGGTGACCGCCCGAAGACAGGTCCGTGAAATACCCCGTTGCGGGGCCGGAAATGACAACGGCCGCAGCGGAATCTCCGGTGCGGCCGAGGGAAATGCCTGTACTGCGGGGGCAGGAAGATCAGGCCGCTTCGGCCAGCTCCTTGGCGTCCAGCTTGCGCACGCCGGCCAGCTCGCACGCGGCCACGGCGTTGGCCAGCGCTTCCATGGCCGGCAGCCGGGTGAAGCTCTTGCGCCAGGCCAGCACCACGCGCCGGTCGGGCACCGGATCGGCAAACGGCACATAGGACAGCATGTCGCCCTTGGCCTTCAGGTCGGGCACCGAGGTGCGCGGCAGCACGGTGATGCCGACCCCGCTGGCCACCATATGGCGGATGGTTTCCAGCGACGAGCCCTCGAAGGTCTTCTGGATGCCGTCGGCCGCCTGCGAGAAGCGCGACAGCTCCGGGCACACGCCCAGCACATGGTCACGGAAGCAGTGGCCGCTGCCCAGCAGCAGCATGGTCTGCTGCTTCAGTTCATCGGGGTCGATGGAGCGCGCCTGGGCCAGCTGGTGGCCGCGCGGCACGGCGACGACAAAGGGTTCGTCGTAGAGCGGGCGCACCGTCAGGCCCGAATCCGCGAACGGCTCGGCCATCACCGCGCAGTCGATCTCACCCTGCTTGAGCAGCTCGATCAGCTTGTGGGTGTAGTTCTCCTGCAGCATCAGCGGCATCTGCGGCACGGTCTCGATCATCTGCTTGACCAGCGACGGCAGCAGGTACGGCCCGATGGTGTAGATCACGCCCACGCGCAGCGGGCCCGCCAGCGGGTCCTTGCCCTGCTTGGCGATCTCGCGGATGGCCATGGTCTGTTCAAGCACGCGCTGGGCCTGCGCCACGATCTGCTCGCCGACCGAAGTCACCGACACCTCGGAGGTGCCGCGCTCGAAAATCTGCACGTTGAGTTCGTCTTCCAGCTTCTTGATCGCGACCGACAGCGTCGGCTGCGACACAAAGCAGGCTTCGGCGGCCCGGCCGAAATGGCGCTCGCGCGCCACGGCGACGATGTACTTGAGTTCGGTGAGCGTCATGACTTATCAGTTTCCGGTAGGCGATAGATTTTACCTTCGATTGCCGCTTCTGTCAGAGCGCCAGCCTGAATTGCCCGCAGCGAACCGGCAGGTGCGCTGGATGGCGCACATCCCGTCGAAAAACCAGCCCGCACTCAAGCCTTGAGGTAGTGCTCGCGCCCACCCAGCCAACGCGAAAGGTGCGCTTCCACCGCTTCCGGGTAGCGCGCCAGCATCAGTTCGGCCGCCTGCTGCGCGTATTCCACCAGCCACGCATCGGTCTGCAGGTCGGCAAAGCGCAACATGGCCTCGCCGGACTGGCGCGCGCCCAGGAACTCGCCCGGGCCGCGGATCTCCAGGTCGCGCCGGGCGATCTCGAAGCCGTCGGTGGTCTCGCGCATGGTCGCCAGCCGCTCGCGCGCGGTGGGCGACAGCGGCGCCTGGTACATCAGCAGGCAGACCGATTCGGCGCTGCCCCGCCCCACCCGCCCGCGCAGCTGGTGCAACTGCGCCAGGCCGAAGCGCTCGGCGTGCTCGATCACCATCAGCGAGGCATTGGGCACGTCCACGCCCACTTCGATCACGGTGGTGGCCACCAGCACCTGCATGCGGTTGGCGCTGAAGTCGTCCATCACGGCGGCCTTCTCGGCCGGCGGCAGGCGGCCGTGCACCAGGCCCACGCGCAGGTCCGGCAGCGCGGCCACCAGCGTTTCATAGGTCTCCACCGCGGTCTGCAGCTGCAGCGCCTCGCTTTCCTCGATCAGCGGGCAGACCCAGTAGACCTGGCGGCCTTCGGCGGCGGCGTGATGAATGCGTCCGATCACTTCGTCGCGCCGCTGGTCGTTGACCAGGCGCGTGACGATGGGGGTGCGGCCCGGCGGCAATTCATCGATCACCGACACATCGAGGTCGGCGTAGTAAGTCATGGCGAGCGTGCGCGGGATCGGCGTGGCCGACATCATCAGCTGGTGCGGCACGGCGTCGACCGCGGGCACCGTAGCATCGGCGGCACCGGCCTTGCCGCGCAGCGCCAGCCGCTGCGCCACGCCGAAGCGGTGCTGCTCGTCGACCACCGACAGCCCCAGCTTCGCAAAGCGCACGGTGTCCTGGATCAGCGCGTGGGTGCCGATCACCAGCTGCGCCTCGCCCGATTCCACGCGCGCCACGGCCTCGCGCTTGTCGCGTGCCTTCTGGCTGCCGGCCAGCCACGCCACCGGCACGTCCAGCGGCTCCAGCCATGCGGACAGCTTGCGGTAGTGCTGCTCGGCCAGGATTTCGGTGGGCGCCATCAGCGCGGCCTGGTAGCCGGCATCGATCGCCTGGCAGGCCGCCAGCGCGGCGACGATGGTCTTGCCGCTGCCCACGTCGCCTTGCAGCAGCCGGTGCATCGGGTGCGGGCGCGTCATGTCGGCGGCGATTTCTTCCACCACGCGCTGCTGCGCCCCGGTCAGCCGGAACGGCAGCGCGGCCAGGAAGCGCGTCAGCAGGCCGCCCTCGCGGCGCGGCATGGTCGGCGCGGTCTTTTCGCGGCGCGCCGCGTGCGCGCGCCGCAGCGAGATCTGCTGCGCCAGCAGTTCGTCGAACTTGATGCGCTGCCAGGCCGGGTGCGAGCGGTCGGCCAGCGCGGCCTCGCTCTCCTGCGGCGGGGGCGCGTGCAGCAGCCGCAGGCAGTCGGCCAGCGGGCGCAGGTGCAGGCGTGCCAGCGGCCCATCCAGCACCGCCTGCGGCAGCGTCTCGGGCATGGGCGTGCGCGACAGCGTGCCGCCGATGGCCTTGCGCAGATAGGCCTGCGGGATGCCGGCGGTGGACGGGTACACCGGCGTCAGGCGGTCGGGCAGCGCTTCGCCGGGCACCACCGGGCGCACCGTCGGGTGGACCATCTCGGCGCCGAAGAAGCCGCCGCGCACCTCGCCGCGCACGCGCAGGCGCACGCCTTCGGCCATCTGCTTGGTCTGGTTGCCGTAGAAGTTCAGGAAGCGCAGCGTCAGCTCGCCGCTGTCGTCGGCAATCTTGACCACCAGCTGGCGGCGCGGCCGGAACGTGACTTCGTTGGAGATGACCTCGCCTTCCACCTGCGCCGGCAGCCCGAGCCCGGCGCGGTGGATGGCCTCGGCGATCGGCGCCAGCGTGGTCTCGTCCTCATAGCGCATCGGCAGGTGCAGCACCAGGTCGACGGGACGGCGCAGGCCCAGCTTGGCCAGGCGCGCGGCCGCGGAAGACGTGCCGGAGGCGGCGGCCTTGCCCCTGGCTTCGCCGGCCTTGCCGCGCGCGGGCGCCGCCGTTTCCTTGGCGGCGTCGGCGGGGTCGTGGATCGGTTCAGCGGCGGTTCCGGGCATCGACGAAAAAGTTGGCAGCGATCGCTCTCGTGCTGCGGGGTTGGCTGGCGCGGCGCCGGCGAATAGCCGGTATCACGCCCGGCCCGGCGGCAAGCGCGCCCGTGGCCTTACAATATCGGATTCGCCGATTGTACCCATGCCAGCTGCCACCACAGGCAGTGGAGTGCCGTTTTGTGCCCCGCTCCGGCCTGCATGGGATCGCGCAGCCCGCCGCTCCCACGATGTTGACGCTTTCCGATTTCGATTTCCCGCTGCCGCCAGAACTGATTGCCCAGAGCGCGCTGCCCGACCGCAGTGCAAGCCGGCTGCTGGTGGTCGAACGGCTGGCCCCCGCCGACACCGCCGAGGCGGTGCGCATGGCCGACCGCGCCTTCAGCGACATCGTCGACTACCTGCGTCCCGACGACCTGCTGGTCTTCAACGACACCCGCGTGATCAAGGCGCGCTTCTTCGGCCACAAGCCCAGCGGCGGCAAGATCGAGGTGCTGGTCGAGCGCGTGGTCGACACCCACACCGTGCTGGCCCAGGTGCGCGCCTCCAAGACCCCGGCCGAGGGCTGCACGCTGCACCTGGCTGACGGCGCCTTCGCCGTCACCGTGGGCCCGCGCGTGGACCAGTTCTTCACGCTGCGCTTCCCCGAGCCGGCGCTGGACCTGATCGAGCGCTACGGCCGCCTGCCGCTGCCGCCGTATATCACGCACGACCCGGACGCCTACGACGAAACCCGCTACCAGACCGTCTACGCGCGCAGCCCGGGCGCGGTGGCCGCGCCCACCGCGGGCCTGCATTTCGACGATGCGCTGTTCGCGCGGCTCGATGCCGCCGGCGTGCGGCGCGCCTTCCTGACGCTGCACGTTGGCGCCGGCACCTTCCAGCCGGTGCGCACCGAGAACCTGGCCGAGCACAAGATGCACTCGGAGTGGTACGCCGTCTCCGAGGACCTGGCCCAGGCAGTGCGTGACACCCGCGCGCGCGGCGGCCGCGTGATCGCGGTCGGCACCACCTCGCTGCGCGCGCTGGAATCGGCCGCGCAGGCCGACGGCACGCTCGCCGCCGGCAGTGGCGACACCGATATCTTCATCACGCCCGGCTACCGCTTCCGCCTGGTCGATGCCCTGATCACCAACTTCCACCTGCCCAAGTCGACGCTGCTGATGCTGGTGTCGGCGCTGGCCGGCGTGGAAGCCATCCGCGCCGCCTACCGCCATGCGGTCGAGCAGCGCTACCGTTTCTTCAGCTACGGCGACGCCATGCTGCTGACCCGCCAGCCCGGCGCCTGAATCCAGAATCACAAGCCATGCTCAACTTCGAACTCATCACCACCGACGGCAACGCCCGCCGCGGCCGCGTCACGCTGAACCACGGCGTGGTCGAGACGCCGATTTTCATGCCGGTCGGCACCTACGGCTCGGTCAAGGCCATGTCGCCGCTGGAACTGAACGAGATTGGCGCGCAGATCATCCTGGGCAATACCTTCCACCTGTGGCTGCGCCCCGGGCTGGACGTGGTCAACGCCCACGACGGCCTGCATAAATTTATCGGCTGGGACAAGCCGATCCTGACCGATTCCGGTGGTTTCCAGGTGTTTTCGCTCGGCGATCTGCGCAAGATCACCGAAGATGGCGTCACGTTCGCGTCGCCGGTCAATGGCGACAAGCTTTTCCTGTCGCCCGAGATCTCGATGCAGATCCAGCGCACACTGAACTCCGACATCGTGATGCAGTTCGATGAGTGCACGCCGTACGAGATCGACGGCCGCGCTGCCACGCATGAAGAAGCCGCCAAATCCATGCGCATGAGCCTGCGCTGGGCCAAGCGCTCGCGCGACGAGTTCGAGCGCCTGGCCAACCCCAACGCGCTGTTCGGCATCGTCCAGGGCGGCATGTACGAAGACCTGCGCGATGAATCGCTGGCGGGCCTGTCCGAACTGGACTTCCACGGCTATGCCATCGGCGGGCTGTCGGTGGGCGAGCCCAAGGAAGACATGATGCGCGTGCTGGAGCACGTGGCGCCGCGCCTGCCGGCCGACAAGCCGCACTACCTGATGGGCGTGGGCACGCCCGAAGACCTGGTCGCCGGCGTCGCCGCCGGGGTGGACATGTTCGACTGCGTGATGCCGACCCGCAACGCGCGCAACGGCTGGCTCTTCACCCGCTTCGGCGACGTCAAGATCAAGAACGCGGCGCACCGCAACGACCCGCGCCCGCTGGATGAAAGCTGCGCCTGCTACACCTGCCGCAACTTCTCGCGCGCCTACCTGCACCACCTGCACCGCGTCGGCGAGATCCTCGGTGCGCGCCTCAATACCATCCACAACCTGCGCTACTACCTGCAACTGATGCGCGAGATGCGCGAAGCCATCGAGCACCACCGCTTTGCCGACTTCCGCCGCCAGTTCGCCGCCGACCGCGCCCGCGGCACGCAGTGACAACGCCGGGCGGCGCGAACTTTTGCGCTGCCGGCGGTCGAATAGCCGGGTCATCCGGGGGCGAGCCGCGATCCGGAACGCCCGGCCTTGCCGACCCCTGCCGCAAGTTGCCCCGGGTGCACCCGAACAAACCCGTATTCCGCCCTAGAATGCCAAGGGCGGGCGGAATGCGAATGGTAGAATGATCGATTATTTGACTAATTTTTGTGACGGAGAATTAACGTGCTGATTTCTAACGCATTTGCCCAGACCGCCGGAGCCGGCGGCGCGGCTGGCGGCCTGATGAGCTTCCTGCCCATCATCCTGATGTTTGGCGTGCTGTGGTTCATCATGATCCGCCCGCAGATGAAGCGCCAGAAGGAAGCCAAGGCAATGCTCGAAGCGCTGGCCAAGAACGACGAAGTCGTGACCGCCGGCGGCATCCTGGGCAAGGTGACCAAGGTCACCGACCAGTACGTCAGCCTGGAAATCGCCGAAGGCACTGAAATCACCGTGCAGAAGAGTGCCGTAACCACCGTGCTGCCCAAGGGCTCGCTCAAGGCGCTCTGATCTCCGGATCGCGCGCGCGACTCCCGCCTTTGTCTTTTCCGGCATGCCCGTTCGCGCATGCCCCGGCAGCCGCCTGATCCAGCCCGACGAAGCCCCCGTGGCTTCGATCCGTGGCTGCCAGGCGGCTGTTTGCCAAACCGGTTCGGCCCCGCCGACGTGGTGCGCCACGCCAGCGCCGGCCCCGCCAACCGCTGAATGACTGGCCAGAGATGAATCGTTATCCGCTTTGGAAATACCTCGTGATCCTGGTGGCCCTGGCCATCGGCATCATCTATACCTTGCCGAACTTCTTCGGCGAGGCGCCTGCGGTGCAGGTGTCCTCGGGCAAGGCCACGGTCAAGGTCGACCTGTCGATGCAGAAGCAGGTCGAAGAAATCCTGGCGCAGAACCAGCTGCAGCCTGACGGCGTCTTCTTTGACATTTCCGGCCAGTCCGGCTCGGTCAAGGCGCGCTTCCGCACCACCGACGAGCAGCTCAAGGCCAAGGACATCCTGTCGCGCACGCTCAACCCCGACGCGGCCAACCCCACCTATGTGGTGGCGCTGAACCTGCTGTCGGGTTCGCCAGGCTGGCTGACCGCCATGCACGCGCTGCCGATGTACCTGGGCCTGGACCTGCGCGGCGGCGTGCACTTCCTGCTGCAGGTCGACATGAAGGGCGCCGTCGACAAGAAGCTCGACAGCCTGGGCGGCGACGCGCGCACCCTGCTGCGCGACAAGAGCATCCGCCACGGCGGCATCGACCGCGACGGCGAGCGCCTGACGGTGCGCTTCAACAACGCCGAGGACGCCGGCCGCGCCCGCCCCATCCTGGCCGACAACCTGCGTGAAGTCGCCTTTGCGATGGACGGCAACAATATCGTCGGCACCTTCACCGAAGCCGCCCGCAGGGCCGTGCAGGACGCCGCAGTCAAGCAGAACATCACCACGCTGCACAACCGCGTGAACGAGCTTGGCGTGGCCGAGCCGGTGATTCAGCAGCAGGGCGCCGACCGCATCGTGGTGCAGCTGCCGGGCGTGCAGGACACCGCCAAGGCCAAGGACATCATCGGCCGCACCGCCACGCTGGAAGCCCGCCTGGTCGACAACGACGCCCCGCGCAGCCCGCGCCAGGGCGACCCGATCCCGTTCGGCAGCGAGCTCTTCACGCAAGGCAACGGCGCCCCGGTGGTGCTCAAGAAGCAGGTCATCTTCACCGGCGACCGCATTGAAAGCGCCTCGGCCGGCTTCGACCAGAACCAGCAGCCTTCGGTCAACATCAAGCTCGACGCCCAGGGCGGCCGCGTGCTGCGCGACGTCTCGCGCGAGAACCTGAAGAAGCCGATGGCGATCGTGCTGTTCGAAAAGGGCAAGGGCGAAGTGCTGACGGTGGCGACGATCCAGTCCGAACTGGGCTCGAGCTTCCAGATCACCGGCTCCTACTCCACCGAAGCCGCCAACGACCTGGCGCTGCTGCTGCGCGCCGGCTCGCTGGCCGCGCCGATGGAGATCATCGAAGAGCGCACCATCGGCCCGTCGCTGGGCGCGGACAACATCCAGAAGGGTTTTGACTCGGTCGCCTACGGCTTTGCCGCCATCGGCGTGTTCATGATCCTGTACTACATGCTGTTCGGCGTGTTCTCGGTGGTGGCGCTGGGCGTGAACCTGCTGCTGCTGATCGCGGTGCTGTCGATGCTGCAGGCCACGCTGACGCTGCCGGGCATTGCCGCCATCGCGCTGGTGCTGGGCATGGCCATCGACGCCAACGTGCTGATCAACGAGCGCATCCGCGAAGAACTGCGCGCGGGCGCGTCGCCGCAGATGGCGATCGCGGTCGGCTTCGACCGCGCCTGGGCCACCATCCTGGACTCCAACGTGACCACGCTGATCGCCGGCCTGGCACTGCTGGCCTTTGGTTCGGGCCCGGTGCGCGGCTTTGCCGTGGTGCACTGCCTGGGCATCCTGACCTCGATGTTCTCGGCGGTGTTCTTCAACCGCGGCCTGGTCAACCTCTGGTACGGCCGCAAGAAGAAGCTGCAGAGCGTGGCCATCGGCCAGATCTGGAAGCCGGGCAACACCACCGACACGCCGGTCGCCAAGTAAGGCGAGCAGCAACAACTAGCAGTACAGAACAGGATTCAACATGGAATTCTTCCGCATCCGGCGCGACATTCCGTTCATGAAGCACGCGTTGGTCTTCAACGTGATTTCCTTCCTGACGTTTGCCGCGGCCGTGTTCTTCCTCTGGCACAAGGGCCTGCACCTGTCGATCGAATTCACCGGCGGCACGGTGATGGAGGTCAGCTACCAGCAGGCGGCCGACCTGGAAAAGATCCGCGGCCAGGTGGGCAAGCTGGGCTATACCGACGTGCAGGTGCAGAACTTCGGCACCTCGCGCGACGTGATGATCCGCCTGCCGCTGCAGAAGGGCCCGGACGGCAAGCCCGTCACCTCGGCCCAGCAGAGCGAGCAGGTGATGACCTCGCTGCAGGCGGCCTCGCCTGACGTGAAGCTGCAACGGGTGGAGTTCGTCGGCCCGCAGGTGGGCAAGGAGCTGGCCACCGACGGCCTGCTGGCGCTGCTGTGCGTGGTGGCCGGCATCGTGATCTACCTGTCGTTCCGCTTCGAATGGAAGTTCGCGGTGGCGGGCATCATCGCCAACCTGCACGACGTGGTCATCATCCTGGGCTTCTTCGCCTACTTCCAGTGGGAATTCTCGCTGTCGGTGCTGGCGGCAATCCTGGCGGTGCTGGGCTACTCGGTCAACGAATCGGTGGTGATCTTCGACCGGATCCGCGAGAACTTCCGCAAGTTCCGCAAGATGACCACGCACGAGATCATCGACAACGCGATCACCAGCACCATCTCGCGCACCATCATCACCCACGGCTCGACCCAGATGATGGTGCTGTCGATGTTCTTCTTCGGCGGCCCCACGCTGCACTACTTTGCCCTGGCACTGACGGTCGGCATCTTGTTCGGCATCTACTCGTCGGTGTTCGTGGCCGCGGCGCTGGCGATGTGGCTGGGCGTCAAGCGCGAGGACCTGGTCAAGGGCGACAAGAAGTCCGACTCGACCGACCGCAACGACCCCAACTACGGCGCGCAGGCCTGACCCCTGCCCTGCCGGCAAAACAGAACGGCGCCCCGCGGGGCGCCGTTTTTCATGGCTGCAAAGCCTGGGTAATTCAGGCCGGCATCGAGAACCGCTCGATCCACGCCGCCAGCCGGTCGGCCGCGAATGCCTCGCTGCGCGGGCATGCGCGGCACACCACGGTGTTGCCGTCGCGCGCAAACTGCAGCGCGCCGCCAGCCTCTTCCAGCCACAGCAGACTGGCCAGCCAGGCCGCGTGCTGCGCCGACACGGGTGCGCCGATCGGCTGCGCGAGGAACTCCGCCAGCGTGGCCGGCGCGGTCCACACCACGGTGTCGCCGTCGCGGCGCACCACCTCGCTGCCCAGCGCATCGACAATCACGACTGCAGCATCGGCAGCGCCCCGGCCGGCATTGGCGCTGCGCAGGCCCGCCAGGCGCGTGGCCACGGCATGGCCGAAGCTGCCGCTGCGCTCGGCCTCCGCGCGCACCAGGTCGGCGTAGTCCATGCGCTGCCAGTCCGGCTCGACGCTGCCCGCGCCGGCCAGGTCGACCGCCGCGAGGTAGGTCTCCACCGGCTGGAAACGGCCCGGCCCGATCAGGCTGGCACACAGCGCATGCACCATGCCGATGCGAGAGGCCACGGTCTGGGTCTGCAGCACGGACAGCTTCTCGCGCAGCAGCTGGTCGCGTTCCTTGCGCAGGCCGGCCAGTTCCAGCGCCTGCTTCAGTTCCATGCGCAGCGCGGTAATGTCCCACGGCTTCTTGATGTAGCGGTGGATCTGCCCCTGGTTGACCGCCTCGACAGTCTGGTCGAGCTCCGAATACGCGGTGGTCAGGATGCGCACGATATGCGGGTAGCGCTCGCGCGCGTAGCGCAGCAGTTCGTTGCCATGCTCGCCCGGCATGCGCTGGTCCGACACCAGTACCGCCAGGCTGCCTGCGTGGGCGTCGAGCATTGCCTTGCCCTCTTCAACGGAGCCGCCCGTGGCCACCGGTGCCAGCGCCCCGATGGCACGCTGGAAATACTTGACTGCAGTCGCTTCGTCATCGACGAACAGAATCGCCGGGGGTGGTGCCTGCGTGGCATTCGGTTCGGTCATCGGTCACTCCTATGCTTTCGACTCTTGAAACTTGGAAAGTCCAGCGTCACCGTCGTGCCGGCGCCGGATGCGGATTCGATCCGGATGCCACCGCCAAACGACTGCATGACGCGGTTGCAGAAAATCATGCCCAGGCCGCTGCCGCCGGCACTGGCGTGCGTGGTGACAGGGTCGACCAGCAGCCGCTCCATCACCTCCGGCGGAATCCCCGGCCCGTTGTCGCAGATGCGGATTTCCGGGCGCGGCTGCGCCACCACCACAAAGCGCAACGCCGGCGTGCCGACACTGCCCAGCGCCCGCAGCGCGTTGCTCATCACCGAGGAGAGCACCAGCGCCACGCAGTTGGGCAGCGTCTGCACCGGGAAATCGCCGTGCATCTCCACCTGCACCCAGCTGCGCTGGTCGCCCGCGAACGGGTAGCTGTCCAGCAGCGAAGTGACCAGCGAGCCGGCGCTGACCTCGGCGCCGGCATCGGGCCGCGCCGGCGTGCTGCCGGCACTGTTGCGCACCGACTGCAGGAACGACGACAGCACCGCCAGGCAATACTGGGCGTTGTCGTACATGGCGCTGGCCGCCTGGCCGATCTCGGCCTGGCGCTGCGCACTGTATTCGCCGGCGACACGCCCGCGGATGCCGTGGGCAAAGTTGGCGATGGCTGCCAGCGGGGTGTTCAGCTCGTGCGCCAGGAAGGCCAGGGTCTCGTCGATCGCCATCAGCCGGTGCTGGCGCAGGGTGCGCTCGCGGTGACGCTCGGCGGCGCGTGCCAGCACCTCGCGCAGGTCGGCCACGCTCAGCGGCTTTTCCAGGATGCGGAAGACTTCGCCGCTGTTGACCGTTTCCAGCAGCACATCCTTGTCGGCATAGGCCGTGACCAGGATGCGCACGATCTGCGGGTATTCCTGCGCCACCTGGCGCAGCAGCTGGCCGCCGTCGCGCCCGGGCATGCGGAAGTCGGTCACCAGCACCGCCACGCGGGCGGGGTCCGCGCGCAGCACCGCCAGGGCCTCGTCGGCGCCGTCTGCCACCAGCACCTCATAGTCGCCGCCGGCGGCCCGGGCGAAATACTTGCGCGCCATCTCCTCGTCGTCGACATAGAGGACGGCAAGCCGTGCCTGCTTCGCTTCGCTCATGGCTGGTTACTCCGCACGCGGCAGGTCGAAGCTGAACGCGGTCCACTGGCCCAGTTCGCTCTCGGCATACAGCTGACCGCCGTGGCGTTCCACCACCGCGTAGCTGATCGACAGGCCCAGGCCAAGCCCCTGCCCCACCTCGCGCGTGGTGAAGAACGGCTCGAACACGCGCGCCAGGTTTTCCTGGGGGATGCCAGGGCCGTTGTCGCGCACCATGACGTGCAGGCGGTGGTTGTCCCACCGGGCCGTGGTATGGATCGCCGGCGCGGCCGTGCCTGCCTTGCGCATGGCCAGCGCGGCATTCGAGAACAGGTTGATCAGCACGCCGATGATGGCCGCCTCGTCGCCCAGCACCAGGGTGTCGGCAGGCAGTTCGCGGCTGAGGCTGACGCCGCGCAGCTCATGCGCGGTCAGGCGGATCGACGAATCGAGCGCCTTCTCGAACAGGAACGGCGTGCCTTCCACCTCGGCGCCCGGCTTGCGGTAGGCAAAGGTCTTGAGGTCGGAGACGATATGCTGGATGCGCTGCATCCCCTGCTTGGCGTCGACCAGGCACTCTTCCAGCGAAGGGTTCTCCTTGGCCTGCGGCTCTTCCATCGCCACTTCGATCGCCATCAGGCAAAAGTTGACCGGGTTGTTCACCTCGTGCAGCAGCCCGGCCGCCAGCGTACCGATGGCGGCCATCTTCTCCTGCTGCAGCATCTGGCCCTTGATGTCGGCCAGCCGGCGGTTGATGTCGGCAAGCTCGTCGTTCTTGTGCGCCAGCTCTTCCTTGAGCCGGATCAGGTGGAAGTGGCCGCGCTCGTTCATGAACGTGTAGACCGCACTGGCCACGATCGAAAACATGATGAACAGCGAATTGACGGTGAAGTGCGCGCGCTGCGCCAGGCCATCGGGGTGGATCAGGCAGGCGCCGAGGTAGAGCAGGTAAGTGACCACGCCAAAGCCGATGGTCTGCCACAAGCCCATGGGCATGGCGATGCCGACCGCGAAGATGACCAGGTTCAGCCCGGCATAGTAGATGGACGAGGCGCCGTCGGTGGTGGCGATCATCCATGTGATCATCATCTGCGGCAGCAGCAGCCAGGCCAGCGTGAGCGGCTGCACGAAGCGCCGGCCGGCCTGGTTGGCCAGCAGCAGGAAGATCAGCCCGATCAGGACCGAGACCACCAGGCGGGCGACAAAGAACTGCAGCTGGTGGCTGGGATAGATCCCGTAGTCGAGCCCGACGCCGGCCATCACCAGCACGATGGCCGTCAGCGCGCCGGCCCGGCTCGAGACCAGGCGAAACTCGCGCAGGTCGGCCTCGTATGGGGAGTACCTGCTCGCAGTCCGTTTCAGCATGGTGGTCAGGCCTTGGCCGGATCAGTCACGATCGCTTCCACAAACACGTTGACGCCGGTCGGGTCGACGTAGGTGCGGCCGTCGCGCGTATTGGCCGGCAGCAACGACTGCATGCCGGCCTCATCGCGGTAGATCAGGTACCACTCCAGCATATGTTCCATGCTGTACCGTTCCGGGTTGTCGACGTGGACGTTGGTGGCCAGGATGCGCCCCTCGGGATGGGTGCGCGTGGAGAAATAGCTCAGCAGGCGCGCGCAGACGCGGTCGGACAGGTAGTCGAACAGGCCGGCGCAATAGACCCCGTCGAACTCGCGCAGCGACGGATCGTGGTCGATCCGGCGCTTGAGCAGTTCATGCACCGAGTGGTGGACATATTCCACCTCGATCTTCGCATTGGCCTTGCGGCAGCTCTCGTCGATGCGCTCGCGCGCGTACTCCAGCGTTTCCTGGCTGAAATCGAGCAGCTGGAACGACAGCCAGTGCGGCTCGGGGTATTCGGTAATGAAGCGGTTGATCTCGACCGCCGGGCCGCAGCCCACGTTGAGCAGCCGGAACGGCTTGCCCGCGGCACGGGCCTGGTCCGCCATGCGCACCAGGAAATCGACCAGCAGGTCGATGCGGTTGCGGTGGGCAGCGGCCACGGACGACTGCAGGAACGTTGCGTTGACGATCTGGAAGTAGGTGCTGGGGCCCTGGCGCGGATCCGACAGGATCTGGTTGACCATCTCGTAGTCGCCGGCATAGCCGAGCGGCTTGGTATAGGTCCGGAACACGAACGGCGAGCGCAGCAGCAAGGGATGCAGCGCCGCCTGCGTGAAGGTGCGGTGCATCACGGTGTCTTCTTCTGGCACGTGCGCGGCTTCGCCGTCGAGCCGCGCGGAATATTCGCGGATCTTCAGTGCGATCGGGGTGGCCAGCTCCTCGAACACGTCCATGCGCAGCGTATCGCCTTCCTTGGGCAGCGTGCTGGTCATGTCTACCTGCTCCACCCAGCGCGACACCTCGGACAGGAACGCGCGCATTTCATTGACCACGATCTGGTAGTCGGGCCGGATATTGAAGCGCTCATTCCAGTCCTGCACGAACCGCTGCGACTCGCGCGCGACCGATTTGGGCTCGTTGTCCAGGTTGCTCAGTTCCAGCCACTCGTCGATCAGCGTCAGCGACACCACCGCGGTCAGGCCGGTGTTCACCAGGCTCATGACCACGGCCTTGCCGAGGTAGGCATTCTTCGAGCCCATGCGGACGCTGAGTTCGCTCAGCACCTCGCTGACCTGCACGATCGAATACGGGTTGTAGATTTCCATCACCAGGGACTTTCTCTGGAGATTGACAATCGTGCCCCGCACCTGCTCGCCCTGCGAGTTGCGGAAACTAACTACCGGATCGATTTGCGTTTTGGAATACACGGTATTGCGCCAGGGAAAACCGAGAAACGCTGCGGGCCATACAGCCAGGGCAGAACGGCCGGGTACAGCATGAGGGGCGAGGAGGTCGCGGGGGCGGCTACCGGTATCGGGACATGCAGCGAATGCTCATAGTGATGCGCTTTAGCCGGTTGCGGGCATGGCTCCCCCGCCTTGGCAGGAGTAGCAATGCCCCGATCAAGGAGGGATTGCCGCGGGCCATTGTACTGTGCCCGTCGGGGGTCGTACAACCAAGTGCCCAGGCAGGCGCCTGAATCATACCGGACAACAAAAAAGGCCGGCATGGCCGGCCTTGACTGCCTGGAAGCCCGGCGCAGCGGGCTGGCACGCTCAGTCCGCGCGCACGCCTTCCACCTGGATGGCGAGCTTGACCTCGGGCTTGAAGCCCATTTTCACGCCATAGTCCAGGCCGAAGTCGGCACGGTTGAAATGGCCCACGGCATCGGCGCCGCAGGCTTCGCGCTTGAGCATCGGGTGCTGGATGCACTTGAAGTCGCGGATTTCCAGCTTGACCGGCTTGGACACGCCGCGCAGCGTCAGCACGCCGTCAACCTCGGTCGGTACGTCGCCCTTGAACTTGGAGAACTTGCCCTTGTAGACGGCCTCGGGGAAGGCTTCCACGTCGAACATGTCCGGGCCCTTGGCGTGCTGGTTCAGCTTGGCATTGCCGAAATCGATCGAAGCCGGGTCGATCTTGACCTCGACCGAGCCCGCCTTGGCGGCACGGTCCAGCGTGACCACGCCGCTGGACTTGTCGAACTTGCCGCGCCAGGTCGACAGGCCGCCCAGATGGTCGGCCTCGAAGCTCGGGTAGGTGTGGGTCGGATCGAGGTTGTAGGTCACGGTATTGGCCGAAGCCACGCCGAAAGCGGCAGTTGCGGAAATGGCCGCGACGGCGGCAACGAGGAAACGCAGTTTCATGAAATCTCCCGACAAATCAGGTTGGGGCGGAACCGTTCTCAGGAACGCCTGTTGGGTACGTCAGCGGAATGCCGGCCTTGCTTCTTACTTCTTGGCCAGCACGATACGGAATTTGATCTGCACGTCGTCGGCCACCACGGAAGTGTCCTTCCATTCCCCGTCGCCGATATTGAAGACGGTGCGCTTGATCGGCAGCGCGCCCTCGAACACCTGCACGGCGCCTTCCTGGCGGTAGGTGGCGGGCACGACCACGTCAACGGTCTTGCCCTTGATGGTCAGCTTGCCGGCCACGTCGTACTTGCCCGGCGTGCCGTTCTTGATGCTGGTGGACTGGAACACGGCCTTGGGGTACTTGGCGGCGTCGAACCAGTCCTTGCCCTTCACTTCCTTGGTGGTCTCGGCGTCGCCGATCTCGAAGCTGGACACATCGATCTCGACCTTGGCCGACGAGGTCGCCAGCTTGGCCGGGTCGAAGCTGACCGCGGCATCGAACTTCCTGAACTTGCCTTCCATCGGCACGCCGATCTGGCGCGCGACCGCGGTCACCGAGCTCTTGGCGGCGTCAACCTGCGCCCAGGCCAGGTTGGCGGCGATGCCGGAGGCGGCCAGGACGGCGGCGATGACGAGCGAGCCGCGGCGGGAATTGCGTTTCATCTCAAAAAACTCCTGTCAGGGTCGGCGCAGCGCGCCGCGGTACGTAAAAGGTTGGCCGGGGCGGCGCCTCAGCGCAGGAACGGCAGCATCCGGCCCAGCGTGCCGTCGCGGTCGACGAACTGGTGCTTGACCGCAGCCGCCGCATGGACAACGACTACCGCCGCCATCAGGTAGTTCAGCCAGATATGGACAAATTTCAGTACTTCTTTCAGTTCGTCGTTCTTTTCCAGCAGCGCCGGCATCTTCCACAGGCCCAGGTAGACCACCGGCACGCCCGCGGCCGAGCTGTACAGGTAGCCGCTGATCGGCACGATCACGATCAGCAGGTACAGCAGGTGATGGGCGCCGGCCGCGGCCTTGGCCTGCCAGGCCGGGGTGCCGGGCGCCACCGGCGGTGCCGCATGGGTTGCACGCCACAGCACGCGCAGCACGGCAACCGCGAAGATCGTCACACCCAGCCACTTGTGCCAGGAGTAGAGCTTGAGCTTGGTCGGCGTCAGCCCCGGAATGCCGGTCATGTACAGGCCGAGCCCGAACGCGGCGAAGATCGCCAGCGCGATGACCCAGTGCAAGGCGATCGCGGTGGCACCGTAGCCGGTGGGGGCATTGGCGGTAGAACGCATCGGATTCCTCTCGCCCGCGCAGGAGCGTTTCACAATTTTGGGGAAGGCACCGGCGGGGGCTGACCCGCCCGTGCGCTTACGATTCTCGCATTATTGCGGCGGGCTGTGCGCCGATGAAGGACAGTCCTTCATTAAGTTATTCAAATGCTTTGAAGTGACATTCTGTCGCAAGCGGCACAAAGCCGCAGCGGCCCTGCCCGCCTTGGTGCGCCAGAAAAGCAAAAAGCCATCCTCGCGGATGGCTTTTGCAGCACGCCGCCCCGGTTCAGGGGCGGAATGTGGTGTCAGATGCGCTCGGCCAGCACCACGGCCTTGCCGATATAGCTGGCGGGGGTCATGTCCAGCAGCAGCTTCTTGGCGTCGTCGGGGATCGCCAGGCCGTTGATGAAGGTCTGCAGCGCCTCGCGCGAGATGCCCTTGCCGCGGGTCAGCTCCTTGAGCTGCTCGTACGGGTTGGGCACGCCGAAGCGGCGCATCACGGTCTGCACCGGCTCGGCCAGAACCTCCCAGCAGTTGTCCAGGTCTTCGTCCAGGCGCTCGGGGTTGGTTTCCAGCTTGCCCAGTCCGCGCAGGCAGGCCTCATAGGCCAGCAGGCTGTAGCCGAAGGCCACGCCGATATTGCGCAGCACGGTCGAATCGGTCAGGTCGCGCTGCCAGCGCGACAGCGGCAGCTTTTCGGACAAGTGGCGCAGAACCGCGTTGGCCAGGCCCAGGTTGCCTTCGGAGTTCTCGAAGTCGATCGGGTTGACCTTGTGCGGCATGGTCGACGAGCCGATTTCGCCGGCCTTGGTCTTCTGCTTGAAGTAGCCCAGCGAGATATAGCCCCAGACGTCGCGGTTCAGGTCGAGCAGGATGGTGTTGGCGCGGGCGATCGCGTCAAACAGCTCGGCCATGTAGTCGTGCGGCTCGATCTGGATGGTGTAGGGGTTGAAGGCCAGGCCCAGGCGGGTCTCGATCACCTGCTTCGAGAACGCTTCCCAGTCGAAGGTCGGGTAGGCCGACAGGTGGGCGTTGTAGTTGCCCACCGCGCCGTTCATCTTGCCCAGCAGTTCGACCTGCTCGATGCGCTGGATCGCGCGCGCCAGGCGCGCGGCCACGTTGGCCATTTCCTTGCCCAGCGTGGTCGGGCTGGCCGGCTGGCCGTGGGTGCGCGACAGCATCGGCTGCGCGGCATTGAGCTTGGCCAGCTCGACCAGGCGGGCGTGCACGCGCTTGAGCGCAGGCACCACCACGCCTTCGCGGGCGCCCTTGAGCATCATGCCGTGCGAGGTGTTGTTGATGTCTTCCGAGGTGCAGGCGAAGTGGATGAACTCGCTGGCGGCTTCCAGCTCGGCGTTGCCCTTGACCTGTTCCTTGAGCCAGTACTCGACCGCCTTGACGTCATGGTTGGTGACGGCTTCGATTTCCTTGATGCGGGCGGCGTCGGCCTCGCTGAACTTGTCCACCAGCGCCAGCAGCGCGGCCTCGGAGGCGGCCGAGAACTTCGGCATGTCAGGCAGGCCGGCCTGCGCCAGCGCGATCAGCCAGTGCACCTCGACTTTGACGCGGTTGCGCATGAACGCGGCCTCGGACAGCCATTCGCGCAGCGCATCGGCCTTGGCGGCGTAACGGCCATCGATCGGGGACAGGGCGGTGAGCGGCGAAAGCGAAGAGGAGGTCATGCTGGAAACCGGGAAAAGGGAGGCAATGGAAGAAGGCGACGAACAAGGCGCGCCGCGGGGGCTGGCGCTGTCAGCGTTGGCGGCGGGAGGGATCGAAAAAGCGACTTTTTGCGGCCTGATGCGTCCAAAACGCAATGCCGGCAGGCCCGCCGGCGCTGCGCAACGCGGGATTTTACCACCCCTGCCCCGGCTCCGGGCCGCGGTAAAGCGCCGCCGCGGGGCATCGGTGCGCAAGCCCGCATTCGCCATGCACCACGGGTATACTCGCGCACGCCGTTCCAGTAGCCTGTTATGAAGTGCATCGGGCAAGCCGCGCGCCCCACCGCCGCTGCCACAGAGCGACGATGCACTTCATAACAAGCTCAAGGGGAGAATATGAAGCTGTATGCGTCCCGGACCAGTCCCTACGCGCGCAAGGTGCGCGTGGTGATGGCGGAGAAAAAGATCGAGTGCCAGCTCATCGAAGAGGATGTCTGGTCGCCCGAGACCAGGATCGGCCAGTTCAACCCGCTCGGCAAAGTGCCTTGCCTGGTCATGGAAGACGGCGGCGCGATCTTCGATTCGCGCGTGATCGTGGAATATGTCGACACCTTGACGCCGGTCAGCCGGATGATCCCGCAGGGCGGGCGCGAGCGCCTGGAGGTCCGCTGCTGGGAGGCGCTCGCCGACGGCCTGCTCGACGCCGCGCTGCTGGTGCGCCTGGAAGCGACCCAGCGCGAGGCCCACGAGCGCAGCGAGCGCTGGGTGCAGCGCCAGCGCGGCAAGATCGACGCGGCGCTGGTGGCGATGGCGCACGGCCTGGCCGACCGCCCCTTCTGCACCGGCACGCACTATTCGCTGGCCGACGTGGCGGTGGGCTGTGCGCTGACCTACCTGGACTTCCGCTTCCCCGAGATCGCCTGGCGCGAGCGCCATCCCAACCTGGCGGCGCTGGAGGAAAAGCTGTCCAAGCGCCAGTCGTTTATCGATACGGAACCGCCGCGCGGCTGATCCGCAGCGGCCGACAAGAAAACACCCGCCTCGAGCGGGTGTTTTTTCGTGCAGCGGCAGCGCTTACTGGATGATGCCGCCGCCCAGGCAGATGTCGCCGTCGTACAGCACCGCCGACTGGCCGGGCGTGACCGCCCATTGCACCTCGGCAAACCCGAGCGTCAGCGCGTCGCCGTCCACCGCCTGCACCGTGCAGTCCGCATCGCTCTGGCGGTAGCGCGTCTTGGCCGCCATCGCCGCGCCGGCGGCGGGCGGCTCGCCGGCTACCCAGGACAGGTCCGACGCGGTCAGCACCGGCGTCAGCAGCCACGGGTGGTCGTGGCCCTGCACCACGAAAAGCGTATTGTTCGCCATATCCTTGCGCGCTACGTACCAGGCATCGCCGTTGCCGTCGCGGCTGCCACCCAGGCCGATCCCCTTGCGCTGGCCCAGCGTGTAGAAGGCCAGGCCGATATGCTCGCCCACGACCTTGCCCTCGGGCGTCTTCATCGGGCCCGGCTTGGTCGGCAGGTAGCGGTTCAGGAAATCGCGGAACGGGCGCTCGCCGATAAAGCAGATGCCGGTGGAGTCCTTCTTCTTCGCGTTCGGCAGGCCGATCTCGGCGGCGATCTCGCGCACGCGCGTCTTGGGGATCTCGCCCAGTGGGAACAGCGTGCGCGACAGCTGCGCCTGGTTCAGCCGGTGCAGGAAGTAGCTCTGGTCCTTGGTATGGTCGAGCGCCTTGAGCAGTTCGAACCGGCCGGCCGCGTTCTGCCGCACGCGCGCATAGTGGCCGGTGGCGATGGTTTCCGCGCCCAGCGACATGGCATGGTCGAGGAAGGCCTTGAACTTGATCTCGGCATTGCACAGGACGTCCGGGTTGGGCGTGCGCCCGGCGGAGTATTCGCGCAGGAAGTCGGCAAAGACCCGGTCCTTGTACTCGGCGGCAAAGTTGACCGCCTCCACGTCGACGCCGATCAGGTCGGCCACCGACACCACGTCCAGCCAGTCCTGGCGCGTGGAGCAGTACTCGCTGTCGTCATCGTCTTCCCAGTTCTTCATGAACAGGCCGATGACCTCGTAGCCCTGCTGCTTGAGCAGCCACGCGGTGACCGACGAATCGACCCCGCCCGACATGCCCACGACGACACGTTTTCCGGCACCACTCACGGCTGCGCTCCCAGCGGAATCGCCGCGGCCAGCGCCGACGGGTGCGTGTACAAGGCGTCCAGCGCAAAGCGCTTGCCGGCCAGGTAGTCGTTGACGCAGGCCATCACCAGCGGCGAACGGTGACGCTCCGGGCAGGCGCGCAGTTCTTCCGCGCTCATCCAGACCGTGCGCACGATGCCGGTATCGAGCTGGCGGCCCGCATCGAGCGAGCCCAGGTCGCCGGTAAAGGCAAAGCGAACATAGGTCACATCGGTGCCGGTGCGCGACGACAGCGAACGGCCCATGTAGCAGCCCAGCAACGCGCGCGGCTCAAAGGTGTGCGCGGTCTCTTCCAGGGTTTCGCGGATCACGGCGCGGATCAGGCTCTCGCCCGGGTCCAGGTGTCCGGCGGGCTGGTTCAGGCGCAGCCCGTCGGCGGTTTCCTCTTCGACCAGCAGGAAGCGGCCGCCACGTTCGATCACGGCGGCAACGGTCACGCTGGCATTCCAGTCACTTGACATGATGCTCAATTTTTAGGCAATCCAGCATTCTACCGGTTGCGGGCCCATCGTGCAGCGCCGCCGACCCGCCATGGCCCCGGGCGGGTGAGCCCGGCTGGTGCTGAAATACCGGCTGCAACTCCCCCTTTGGCGGTCGCCGCAAAAGCCGACCAGCCGGTCACCATTGAACGTCAGATTCCTGTAAGCTGCGAAAAAATTGTTGCGCTGCGGCTTAAGCCTGCGGCGCGCACGGGCCAGACGTCGGTCCGCCCAACCAGACAAGACGCCAGCTAAAGGAGAAATTGACGATGTACATCGGCATCCCGCAGGAGACGCGGGCCGGCGAGACTCGCGTCGCCGCCACCCCGGAGACAGTCAAGAAGTACGTCGCCCAGGGCCACAAGGTGGTCGTGCAGGCCGGCGCCGGCGTAAGCGCCAGCCAGCCCGACGGCGCGTATGAGGCCGTCGGCGCCACCATCGGCACCGCTGCCGAAGCACTGGGCGCCCAGCTGGTGCTCAAGGTGCGCGCCCCCGACACCGCCGAACTGGCGCAGATGAAGCCAGGCGCCGTACTGGTCGGCATGCTCAATCCCTTCGACGCCGAGAACAACGCGCGCATGTCCGCCGCGAACATCACCGCCTTTGCCCTGGAAGCCGCGCCGCGCACCACGCGCGCGCAGAGCATGGACGTGCTGTCGTCGCAGGCCAATATCGCCGGCTACAAGGCCGTGCTGGTGGCGGCGCACCACTACCAGCGCTTCATGCCGATGCTGATGACCGCCGCCGGCACCGTCAAGGCTGCACGCGTGCTGATCCTGGGTGCTGGCGTCGCCGGCCTGCAGGCCATCGCCACGGCCAAGCGGCTGGGCGCGGTGATCGAGGCCTCCGATGTGCGCCCCGCGGTCAAGGAGCAGATCGAATCGCTCGGCGCCAAGTTCCTCGACGTGCCCTTCCTCACCGATGAAGAGCGCGAGATCGCCCAGGGCGTCGGCGGCTATGCCCGCCCGATGCCGCCGGACTGGATGAAGCGCCAGGCCGAGCTGGTGCACCAGCGCGCGGTCCAGGCCGACATCGTCATCACCACCGCACTGATCCCGGGCCGCAAAGCGCCGGTGCTGCTGCAGGAAGCCACCGTGGCGCAGATGAAACCCGGCTCGGTGGTGGTGGACCTGGCCGCGGCACAGGGCGGCAACTGCCCGCTGACGGTGGCCGACGAAGTGGTCAATCACAACGGCGTCATCATTATCGGCCACACCAACCTGGCCAGCATGGTCGCGGCTGACGCCTCGGCGCTCTATGCCCGCAACGTGCTGGACTTCCTCAAGCTGGTCGTCGACAAGGACGGCCAGTTCACGCTGAACCTTGAAGACGACATCGTCGCGGCCTGCCTGATGTGCAGGGACGGCAAGGTCGTGCGAGAGGCGGCGTAATTTCCACGGGCGCCGTGCGCCCACTGCTTTTGCATCAAATATAAGGACGTATCACCCATGCAACGCATCATGCTCCGCGCCAAGCTCCACCGCGTCACCGTGACGCAGGCGGACCTCAACTACGAGGGTTCGTGCGGCATCGACCAGGACCTGCTGGACGCTGCCGACATGAAGGAGTTCGAGAAGATCGAGCTGTACAACGTGAACAACGGCGAGCGCTTCTCCACCTACATCATCAAGGGCGAGCGCGGCAGCGGCGAGATCTCGCTGAACGGCGCCGCGGCCCGCCGCGCGCACCTGGGCGACCAGCTGATCATCTGCACCTACGCGCCGATGAGCGACGAGGAAATCGCCGCCTACAAGCCCAAGGTCATCCTGGTGAACGAGAAGAACGGCATCAAGGAAATCAAGAAGTTCTGAGGGTTTGCTCCCCACCCCTCTGCCGCAGGCGGGAGAGGGGTCGCGCAGCTGGTCGCCTAGAGCCATGACCCGCACAGAGGTCTGTCGGCCTGCCTGCGCGGCAGCATCCCGGTCGTTCGCAATACAGCAAAAGACAAGCGGCATCCCGGATTCAAAGCAACGGAGGAGAAGTCGATGGAGATGGTGAACCACACGGTGATCAACCTGATCATCTTCGTGCTGGCGATCTACGTGGGTTACCACGTGGTCTGGACGGTAACGCCAGCCCTGCATACGCCCCTGATGGCGGTGACCAATGCGATCTCGGCGATCATCATCGTCGGCGCCATGCTCGCCGCGGGCCTGACCGAAGGCGGGGTCGGGCGCGTGATGGGCACGCTGGCGGTGGCACTGGCCGCGGTCAATGTGTTCGGCGGCTTCCTGGTCACCCAGCGCATGCTGGAGATGTTCAAGAAGAAGGAACCGAAGGCCAAGGCGCCTGAGGCCAAGCCGGCACTGGCCAAGGAGGGCGCGTGATGACCGGTCTTGTCAGCATGAACCTCGTCACCCTGCTCTACCTGGTGGCCTCGGTCTGCTTTATCCAGGCGCTCAAGGGCCTGTCGCACCCGGCCTCGGCGCGCAAGGGCAATGCCTTCGGCATGATCGGCATGGCCATTGCCGCGGTGACCACGCTGGTCCTGATCATCAAGCTGAAGAATGAATTCCTCGCGGCGGGCACGGCCCAGTCGTCGGTGGGCACGGGCCTGGCACTGATCCTCGCCGCGCTCGTGGTCGGCGGCGGCATCGGCGCCTACGTGGCGAAGAAAGTGCAGATGACCAAGATGCCCGAGCTGGTCGCGGCGATGCACTCGCTGATCGGTCTCGCGGCAGTGTTCATCGCGGTGGCGGCGGTGGCCGAGCCGGCGGCGTTCGGCATCAGCCCGGCAGGCTCGCACCTGATCCCGCTGGGCAACCGCATCGAGCTCTTCATCGGCTGCTTCGTCGGCGCGATTACGTTCTCGGGCTCGGTGATCGCCTTCGGCAAGCTGGCCGGGCGCTACAAGTTCCGCCTGTTCCAGGGCGCGCCGGTGGTGTTTGCCGGCCAGCACTGGCTGAACCTGCTGCTGGCGGTGGCGATGGTGGGCTTCGGCGTCATCTTCTTCCTGTCGCAGGACTGGCTGCCGTTCCTGATCATGCTGGCGATCGCCTTCGTGCTGGGCGTGCTGATCATCATCCCGATCGGCGGCGCCGACATGCCGGTGGTGGTGTCGATGCTGAACTCGTACTCGGGCTGGGCGGCGGCGGGCATCGGCTTCTCGCTGAACAACCCGATGCTGATCATCGCGGGCTCGCTGGTGGGCTCCTCCGGTGCGATCCTGTCGTACATCATGTGCAAGGCGATGAACCGGTCGTTCTTCAACGTGCTGCTGGGCGGTTTCGGCGGCGCGACGGCGGCGGCGGCAACGGGCGACCAGCAGCAGCGCCCGGTCAAGTCGGGTTCGGCAGACGATGCCGCGTTCCTGATGGGCAACGCCGAGACCGTGATCATCGTGCCGGGCTATGGCCTGGCCGTGGCGCGCGCCCAACACGCGCTCAAGGAACTGACCGAGAAGCTGGCCGAAAAGGGCGTGACCGTGAAGTACGCGATCCACCCGGTGGCAGGCCGCATGCCGGGCCATATGAACGTGCTGCTGGCCGAGGCCGAGGTGCCGTACGACCAGGTCTTCGAGATGGAAGACATCAACAGCGAGTTCGGCCAGGCCGACGTGGTGCTGGTGCTGGGCGCCAACGACGTGGTCAACCCGGCGGCCAAGAACGACCCCCAGTCGCCGATTGCCGGCATGCCGATCCTGGAGGCCTACAAGGCCAAGACCATCATCGTCAACAAGCGCTCCATGGCCGCAGGCTACGCCGGGCTGGACAACGAGCTGTTCTACATGGACAAGACCATGATGGTGTTCGGCGACGCCAAGAAGGTGGTCGAAGACATGTTCAAGGCGGTCGACTAAGGCCGTCCGCGCGCCGCGTGCAGGCCCGGGCCATCCCGGCCCTGCCGCGGGCGATTCTCCCGCCCGGCGCCCGCCGGGCTCCTCTGCCGCCGGCCCTGGCTGCAAGGCGTGCCTTGCAAGGCAGCCGTGGCGCGCTATACTGGCCTGCGAATGCGCACACTGGCTTGCCGCTTGCGCCACGCCCGTGCCTAACCACTGCGCCGAACCCCTGCCCGCCGCTCCATGACCTTCAACCCGCACGACCGGAACCTGTCGGTCTTCCATCACCCGGTCCTGACCGTCCTGGTCGATGACAGCAAGTCGTTCATCGACAGCCTGGCGTTCCAGATGGATGCCTCGCGCGCGGTGATCACCTTCACCGATCCGCGTGAAGCGCTGCAATGGATCCGCGAGGCCTACGCCACCCGCTTCCCGGGCTTCCTGCCGGTGCGCGTGACGCACGACGACCTGACCTTCCTGACCGAGCGGCGCACCGTGCAGCTCGACATCGACCGCATCTACCGCCAGATCCACGACTTCAAGCGCTTCCTGCAGCCGGGCGTGGTGGTGGTCGACTATTCGATGCCGCAGATGGACGGGCTGGAATTCTGCCAGGCGCTGCAGGACCTGCCCTGCAAGACCATCCTGCTGACCGGCACCGCCGACGAGAGCATCGCCGTGCAAGGCTTCAACCACGGGCTGATCGACCGCTACGTGAAGAAGCATGAAAGCAATATGGTCGAGCGGCTGGACCAGGAAATCGAGGCCATGCAGCAGGCGTATTTCGCCACGCTGTCGCGCACGCTGCGCGAGTTGCTGACGCGGCATTCGTTCTCGTTCCTGTCCGATCCGGCCATCACCGAGCGCGTGCGCCAGCTGATCGCGCGCTATGGTTTTGTCGAGTACTACCTGTACCCCAACCCGGCCGGCATCCTGCTGCTGACCGCGCAGGGCCACGCCACGCTGATGGTGATCGAGACCCGCGCCGGGCTGATGAGCCAGGTGGAATCGGCCGAGGCCTACGACGCCCCGGCGGCGCTGATCGAAGGCCTGCGCGAAGGCCGGCTGGTGCCGTTCTTCTGGCCCGGCAACGGCATGTACACGCCGGCGTGCGTGGACTGGGAACAATACTGCCTGCCGGCCGAGCGCTGCGAAGGCAATGAAGAATTCATCTACGCGCTGTTCGACCTGCCGCGCCACCTGCTGCAGGAGCCGGTGGTCAGCCTGCAGGGCTTCCTGGCGGACTTCAGCCGTAATCCGGACGCACTGACGGGGCGCAAGCGCCCCTGACCCGGCGGCGCAGGCGCCGTCAGTCCGCCTGCGCCGCCCGGTTGGCGCCGCGCACCATGTCGAAGCGGAACAGCCGGCATTCGATATTGCCGTTGTAGAGCGGCGTGCGGCGCGACTCCTTGAGCCGCAGCCGGCGCGGGAAGCCCATGTCGCCGGTAAACACCCACGCCTGCCAGCCCGCGAAATGCTGCTTGAGCGTGGTGGCAAAGGCACTGGCGAACTGGTTGGCGGCGGCCTCCTCCACCTCGTCGCGCGGCATCTCTTCCTCCGGCAAGCGGCGCTGGCCGCGCACCGCGATGCGCTCGCCGTACGGGGGGTTCATCAACAGCAAACCCGGCTCTTCAAAAGGCGGCTGCACGAAGCGCGCATCCACCTGCTTGGTGCGCGCTTCGCCCGGCAGGCCGGCACGCTCCCAGTTGGCGCGCGTGATGGCCAGCATGTCGGTGGAGATGTCCGAACCCACCACCTGCAGCTCATCGGCCGAGGCCAGCATGCGGGCGCGCTGCGCGTCCGCCTTCAGCTTCTGCCAGGCCTTGGTGTCCATGCCCTTGAGCCATTCGAAGGCAAAGCTGCGGCTGCCGCCCGGCGCGATGCCCAGCGCCACCTGCGCGGCCTCGATCAGGAAGGTGCCGCTGCCGCACATCGGGTCGTAGAAGGGCCGGAAGGTCTGGCCCGGCACCCAGCCCGCCAGGCGCAGGATGCCCGCGGCCAGGTTTTCCTTCAGCGGCGCCTCGCCCTTCTCGGTGCGCCAGCCGCGCTTGAACAGGGGCTCGCCGGTGGTGTCGAGATACAGCGTGCAGTCACGCTCGGTCAGGTGGGCATAGATGCGCACATCCGGGCTGGCGGTATCGACGCTCGGGCGCGCGCCGACGCGATCGCGCAGGGCATCGCAGACCCCGTCCTTGACGCGCAGCGCGGTGAAATTCAGGCTGCGCAGCGGCGACTTGTGCGACGTGATGTCCACGCGCAGCGATTCATCGGGCGAAAACCACTGCTCCCAGCGCACGCCGCGTGCCAGCGTATAGATGTCGTCCTCATGCCGGTAGCCGCGCGCGGCCACGCGCATCAGCACCCGGCTGGCAATGCGCGAATGCAGGTTGACCGCATAGGCGGCGGCCATCTCGCCCGAGAAATTGACGCCGCCCGGCACCTCCTGGTGCACCGTGAACGGCGCCAGCGCGGCCATGCCCGGCATCGCGGCGATCTCGCGCAGTTCTTCGGCGAGCGCGCTCTCCAGGCCGCGCGGGCAAGGGGCAAAGAAGGCTTGGGTCATGTGTTGGGTATCCTGCAAACAAAAACGTCCGCCGTAGCGGACGGGGATCTATCCGAAGCTTAGCTCAAGCCGCCACCAGGGCGCGGTCGAGGAAATCCAGCCGGTCCTGGCCCCAGAAGGGCTGGCCGTCATGGACGTACCACGGCGCGCCGAACACGCCGGCCGAAATCGCGTCCTGGGTGTTCTGCGCATAGGCGGCCTGCACCGACTGCGCCTCGCTGGCCTTGAGCAGGCTGGCACCGTCCAGGCCGGCCTCGTCGGCGATCTGCGCCAGCGTGGCGGCATCGGCGATATTGCGCTGCTGCGCCCACACCGCCGCGCCAATCGCGCCGGTCAGCTGCATCGCGCGCGCGGTGCCGTGCGCCAGCTGCGCGGCGATGATCAGCTTGCTGGCCGCGTCGCCCGATACCGGGAAGAACGTCGGCTGCGGATGCAGCGGCAGGTCCAGGAATTCGCTCCAGCGCGCCAGCTCCACCAGGCGGTAGGCCTGGCGCTGGGGCGGGCGCTGCGACAGCGGCAGCCCGCCGGAGACGGAAAACACCTTGCCCAGGTCGCACGGCTTCAGGTTCACCTGGGCGTCATGGCGCCCGGCGATGGCGGCAAAGCGCGCATGGCCCAGGTAGACGAACGGCGACTGCGGCGTCAGGTAATAGTCAACCAGCTTGCTCATCTCGATTTTCGCAACAGGATTGGCAACAACAGACCGGGCGCCAGGCTCAGAACGGCTTGACGACCACCAGGATCACCACCGCCAGCAGCACCAGCACCGGCAGCTCATTGAACCAGCGATAAAACTTGTGCGAGCGCGCATTGCGCCCCGCCTCGAACTTGCGCAGCAGCACGCCGCAGCCGTGGTGGTAGCCGATCAGCACCAGCACCAGCGCCAGCTTGGCGTGCATCCAGCCCTGCCCCGCGCCGCGGCCGATGCCGTAGCCCAGGTACAGCCACAGCCCGAACACCACCGCCGGCACCGCCAGCATGGTCATGAAGCGGAACAGCTTGCGCGCCATCAGCAACAGGCGCTGCGTGCTGGCGGCGTCGGTTTCCATGGCCAGGTTGACGAAAATGCGCGGCAGGTAGAACAGGCCGGCGAACCACGAGACCACGAAGACGATATGCAGCGCTTTGACCCAGAGCATCGGCAGAGAGACGTTCGAGAACGATTGTTATTGTTGTTGGCGCGCGAGCGTCAGGTGCGGATCTCGCCGTGCCCGAATACCACGTACTTCAGCGACGTCAGCCCTTCCAGCCCGACCGGGCCGCGTGCATGCAGCTTGTCGTTGGAGATGCCGATCTCCGCGCCCAGGCCGTACTCGAAGCCATCGGCAAAGCGGGTCGAGGCGTTGATCATCACGCTGGCGGAATCGACCTCGCGGATAAAGCGCATGCCCGCCGAGTAGTTCTCGGTGATGATCGAATCGGTATGGTGCGAGCCGTATTCGTTGATATGGGCGACGGCCTCGTCCAGTCCGGCCACGGTCTTGATGGCGAGGATCGGGGCCAGGTATTCCAGGCGCCAGTCTTCCTCGGCGGCATCGACCAGGCCGGTAAAGCCCGCCGCTTCCAGCGTGGCGCGGGTGGCCGGGCACACGCGCAGCTCGACGCCCTTCTCCTGGTAGATGCGGCACAGCGGCGGCAGTGCGGCGGCGGCGATGTCCTGCGACACCAGCAGCGTCTCCATGGTGTTGCACGGCGCATAACGCTGCGTCTTGGCGTTGTCGCAGACGCGCACGGCCTTGTCCAGGTCGGCATCGGCGTCGATATAGACGTGGCAGATGCCGTCCAGGTGCTTGATCATCGGCACGCGCGCTTCTTCCATCAGCCGCGCGATCAGGCTCTTGCCGCCGCGCGGCACGATCACGTCAACGTATTCGGTCATGGTGATGAGACGGCCGACCGCGGCGCGGTCGGTAGTCTCGATCACCTGCACGGCCTCGGACGGCAGGCCGGCTTCGGCCAGGCCTTCGGCCACCAGCGCGGCCAGCGCAGTGTTCGATTCGATCGCCTCGGAACCGCCGCGCAGGATGGTGGCGTTGCCAGACTTCAGGCACAGTGCCGCCGCGTCGATGGTCACGTTGGGGCGCGACTCGTAGATGATGCCGATCACGCCCAGCGGCACGCGCATCTGGCCGACCTGGATGCCAGTCGGGCGGAACTTCATGTTCGAGATCTCGCCGATCGGGTCGGCCAGCGCGGCGATCTGCTCCAGGCCAGCGGCCATGGTGGCGATGGCCTTGTCCGACAGCGTCAGGCGGTCGATAAAGGCGGCATCCTGGCCGTTGGCGCGGGCGCGCTCGAGATCGCGCGCGTTGACCGTCTTGAGCTTGTCGGCATCGCGGCGGATGGCCGCGGCGATGGTCAGCAGCGCACGGTTCTTGTCGGCCGTGGAGGCACGCGCCATGGCGCGCGACGCGGCGCGGGCCTGGCGGCCGACGCGGTCCATGTATTGGTTGAGGTCGAGCTCGTTCATCTCAGTGGCCCTGGGGTGGTGGCCGTCAGTGTGTTTTCCGTCCCCCCCCCCCCCCCCCCCCGGGGGGGGGGGGAAGCAAACCTGTGGAGTTGCGCGTTCAGCGCGCGATCATCAGGGCAAGCTGCTGCAGCCCGTCCCATGGTTCCGCCGGCAGCGGGCTGCCGCCCGGTGGCGGCAGGTCCGACAGGCCCTTGACCTGGCGGTCCAGCCGCGCCGCCAGCGCCAGCGCCGCATCCAGCCTTGGCTGCGCCAGGCGCTGCGCAGCCTGCGGCACCAGCCGCTCGCGCGGGCCCCAGACGCGCAGCTCGCGCATCAGCACGCCCGCCGGCTTGCCGGCCGCCAGCCCTTGCCGGACCTTGGATAATACGCGAATTTCCTCGGTCAGCGCCCACAGCACCAGCACCGTGGCCTCGCCCTCGCCGCGCAGCCCTTCGAGCATGCGCACCAGCCGCGGCACGTCGCCGGAGAGCATCGATTCAGACAGCTTGAACACGTCGTAGCGGGCCACATTCAGCACCGCATCGTGCACCTGGTCGAAGGTGAGCTCGCCGGGCGGGTACAGCAGCCCCAGCTTCTGGATTTCCTGGTGCGCCGCCAGCAGGTTGCCCTCGACCTTGTCGGCGATGAATTGCAGCGCACGCCGGCCCGGCTCGCCGCCCTCGACGCGCTGCTGCTGCAGCGACAGCCGCTCGCCGACCCAGGCCGGCAGCCGGGTGCGGTCCACGGTGTCGACCTTGATCGACACGCCGGCGCCTTCCAGCGCCTGGAACCAGGCCGACTTGGACGCGGCAAAATCCAGCCGCGGCAGCGTCACCAGCAGCACCACGTCGGGCGACGGCTGGGCGGCCACGGCGCGCAGCGCCTCGCCGCCGTCCTTGCCGGGCTTGCCCGACGGGATGCGCAGTTCAACGATCTTGCGGTCGCCGAATAGCGACATCGACTGCTGCGCCTCGACCAGCTGGCCCCAGTGGAAGCCGCGCTCGGCCGACAGCACGTCACGCTCGGTAAAACCGGCTTCGCGCGCCGCCGCGCGCAGGCGGTCGACGGCCTCCAGCACCAGCAGGTGCTCGTCGCCATGCACCACGTACAGCGGCGCCAGGCCCTTGGCCTTGGCCTGCTTCAGGTGCGCGTCGAGCCCGTCAAGCTTGAGTTGCATGCGTGGGTCAGATGACCTTGACGGCGGCCAGCCGGCGCATCAGCTGCTGCACGATATCGCGCTGCATGTCGCGGTACAGCTGCTGCTCTTCGTAGTCCTTGGCCAGCGTGTTGGCTTCGTTGTAGGTCAGGTCGCGCGTCAGCACCAGCTGCGACGGCGCGATCAGTTCCTTGCCGGCGGGGTCGCGCAGGCGGAAGGTGAAGCGCTGCGTCAGGCGGTATTCACGCACCACGCCCTCGGTCGTGATCGACAGGATCGACTTGGTGCGGGTGTCCTGCAGCACGTCCAGCAGGGCGTCGGCCTCTTTCTGGTCGGCCACCACCTGGGTGTCGGAGCCGCCGCGGATGGCGCGGCGCAGGTCGGCGCCCATCAGCGAATTGGCCGGAATCCCGATATACAGCCGCTTGAAGGCGAAATCCGCGTTGCCGCGCATGTGGAAGCCGCAGCCGGCCAGCAGGCCCGTTGCCGGCACCGCCAGCATTGCCGCGAGCACCTTGCGGCGCCCCATGTTCAGTCGCTTCATTCTTGGCGATTCCTTGTCAGGTTCCGGGGCCAGCTTACAACACCACGTTGACCAGGCGGCCGGGCACCACCACGATCTTCTTCGGCGCCTTGCCCTCGGCAAACTTGGCCACGGTCTCGCTGGCGGCGGCGGTTGCCTCGATGGCGGCGCGGTCGGCTTCGGCGGGCACGGTGATGCTGCCGCGCACCTTGCCGTTGATCTGCAGCACCAGTTCGATCTCGCTGCGCACCAGCGCGGCTTCATCGACCTGCGGCCACGGCGCGTCGAGCAGGTCGCCGGCTTCGGCGGCGTAGCCCAGCTGGTCCCACAGGCCGTGGGTGACGTGCGGCACCACCGGGTACAGCACGCGCAGCAGGATGCCGAAGCACTCGCGGCGCGCGGCCGGCGAAGCGGCCTTGGCGTCGTCCAGCGCGTTCAGCATCTTCATCGTGGCGGACACCACGGTGTTGTACTGGATGCGCTGGTAGTCGTAGTTGGCCTGCTTGAGCACGCCATGGATCTCGCGGCGCAGGTCGGCGTCATCGGCAGTCGGATTGCCAGCGGCGCCGTCGCGGATGGCCGCGGCATTGGCAAAGCCGTAGTTCCACACGCGGCGCAAAAAGCGCGAGGCGCCCTCCACGCCCGAGCCGCTCCATTCCAGCTGCTGCTCCGGCGGCGCGGCGAACATCACGAACAGGCGCGCGGTATCAGCGCCGTACTGGTCGATCAGCGCCTGCGGGTCGATGCCGTTGTTCTTGGACTTCGACATCTTCTCAATGCCGCCGATCACCACCGGCTGGCCGTCGGCGATCAGCGTGGCGCCCACCGGGCGGCCGCGCTCGTCGGTGCGCAGGTCAACCTCGGCCGGGTTGTACCAGTGCTTCTTGCCCGAGGCGTCTTCGCGGTAGTAGGTCTCGTTGAGCACCATGCCCTGCGTCAGCAGGTTGGCGAAGGGCTCGTCGAACTTGACCAGGCCCAGGTCGCGCATGACCTTGGTCCAGAAGCGCGCGTACAGCAGGTGCAGGATCGCGTGCTCGATGCCGCCGATGTACTGGTCCATCGGCATCCAGTAATCGTTGCGCGCATCGACCATGGTGGCCGCGTCCGGGCAGGTATAGCGCATGTAGTACCAGCACGAGTCGATGAAGGTATCCATCGTGTCGGTCTCGCGGCGCGCCGGCTTGCCGCACGACGGGCAGGTGCACTGCAGGAAGCGCGCATCCTTGGCCAGCGGGTTGCCGGTGCCGTCCGGCACCAGGTCTTCGGGCAGCACCACCGGCAGGTCCTTCTCAGGGACCGGCACCACGCCGCAGCTGTCGCAGTGGATCAGCGGGATCGGCGTGCCCCAGTAGCGCTGGCGCGAGATGCCCCAGTCGCGCAGGCGCCAGGTCACCTTCTTCTCGCCCAGGCCCATCGCGCCCAGGTCGGCGGCAATGGCTTCGACCGCGGCCTGGTAGCCGAGGCCGTCGTACTTGCCGCTGTGGATGCAGGTGCCGTTTTCCTTGTCGCCGTACCATTCCTGCCAGGCTTCGGTCGAGTACGGCTGGCCCTTCACGTCGATGACTTGCTTGATCGGCAGCTTGTACTTGAGCGCGAAGGCGAAGTCGCGCTCGTCGTGCGCGGGCACGCCCATCACGGCGCCGTCACCGTAGCTCATCAGCACGTAGTTGCCGACCCACACGTCGACCTTCTCGCCGGTCAGCGGGTGCACCACCTGCAGGCCGGTCGGCATGCCCTTCTTCTCCATGGTCGCCATGTCGGCTTCCATGACCGAGCCGTGCTTGCATTCGTCGATGAAGGCGGCCAGTTCGGGGTTGTTCAGCGCGGCGTGGGTGGCCAGCGGGTGCTCGGCGGCGACCGCGCAGAAGGTCACGCCCATGATGGTGTCGGCGCGCGTGGTGAACACGTACAGCTTGCCGTCATTGATCGGCTTGCCGTCCTCGCCCGGGATGTCGTGCGGGAACGCAAAGCGCACGCCCACGCTCTTGCCGATCCAGTTCTGCTGCATCACCTTGACGCGCTCGGGCCAGCCCAGCTGGTCCAGGTCGCCCAGCAGTTCCTCCGCATACTCGGTGATGCGCAGGTAGTACATCGGGATCTCCCGCTTTTCCACCACCGCGCCGGAGCGCCAGCCGCGGCCGTCGATGACCTGCTCGTTGGCCAGCACGGTCTGGTCGACCGGGTCCCAGTTGACGGTGCCGGTCTTGCGGTAGGCGATGCCCTTTTCCAGCATCTTCAGGAACAGCCACTGGTTCCAGCGGTAGTAGTCCGGGCTGCAGGTGGCGACCTCGCGCGACCAGTCGATCGCCAGGCCCATCGACTGCATCTGCTTCTTCATGTAAGCGATGTTGTCGTAGGTCCAGGCCGCCGGCGCCACGCCGTTGTTCAGCGCGGCGTTTTCCGCCGGCATGCCGAAGGCGTCCCAGCCCATCGGCATCAGCACGTTGTTGCCGTTCATGCGCAGGTAGCGCGCCATCACGTCGTTGATGGTGTAGTTGCGCACGTGGCCCATGTGCAGCTTGCCCGACGGATACGGCAGCATCGAGCAGGCGTAGAACTTGGGCTTTTCCTTGCCGTCGGCCCCGGCCGCATGCTCCGACACGCGATAGGCGTCGATGGCTTGCCAGTGCTGCTGGGCGGCTTGTTCAACGGCGGAAGGAAGGTATTTGTCTTGCATGGTCGGGACAGCAGTCAGGACAACGTTTGCGCGGCGACTGGCCTGCCGGCATCCGGGGGAATCGTTGGAATGAGAGCAGCGGGCGCGCCGCTTGCGCGGCGCCCGCCGGGCGTGCAATGCGAAAGAAGACGATTATAACCGTGGCGGCAGGCCAGTTTCGGCCCTGCGCGCCCCGCGGCGCCTTACTTCAGGCCCAGCACGTCCTGCATGTCGAACAGGCCGTTGGGCTTGTCGGCCAGGAAACGGGCGGCACGCACGGCACCGTCGGCATACGATTGGCGGCTGGACGACTTGTGGCTGATCTCGATGCGCTCGCCGATGCCGGCGAACATCACGGTGTGGTCGCCGACGATATCGCCGCCGCGCACGGTGGCAAAACCGATCGAGTTGGGATCGCGCTCGCCGGTGTGGCCTTCGCGGGCATAGACGGCGCAGGTCTTGAGGTCGCGGCCAAGCGCATCGGCGATCACTTCACCCATCTTCAGCGCGGTGCCCGACGGGGCATCGACCTTGAAGCGGTGGTGCGCCTCGATCACTTCGATGTCATAGCCGGTCGACAGCAGTTTGGCGGCCACTTCCAGCAGCTTGAAGGTGGCGTTGACGCCGACGCTGAAGTTCGCGGCAAAGACGATGCCGATCGACCTGGCGGCCTCGGCCAGCGCGGCCTTGCCGGCCTCGTCGAAGCCGGTGGTGCCGATCACCATCTTCACGCCCAGCTTCTTCGCCGCGGCCACGTGGGCCAGCGTGCCTTCGGGGCGGGTGAAGTCGATCAGGCAGTCCGCGCCGGACAGCACCGCTTCCACATCGGAACTGATCGCCACGCCGGTCTGTCGGCCCAGCAGCAGGCCCGCATCCTGGCCCAGCGCCGGCGAGCCCGGCACGTCGAGCGCGCCCGCCAGGCTCACGCCCTCGGTGTTCAGCACGTGTTCGATCAGCATGCGGCCCATGCGGCCCGATGCGCCTGCAATGGCGATGTTCATGGTGTCTGGCTCAGCGGAATATGCGCAATGCGCGGAAAGTGATCGAGCCGGCCATGCCTGACCGGCCCGGAAAACTGGTGGCGCGCCGCTGCCGGCGCGCCGTGCGGCCGATCAGTTGGCGGCCGGTTTGGGGGCCTGGGCCGGCGCCGCTGCCTCGGTGGGAGCGGCCGGCGATGCCGCAGGGGCGGGTGCCGCTTCCGGCTGCTGCGCCTGCCGCGGCACAAAATTCTCCACCGTGGTCTGCGACTCGGCCGGGGCGGACGCGGTGGCCGGGGTGGCCGCGGTGGCTGCCGCGCCGGTGGAGATCTTGCCCGGCGTCTGGTCCTTCAGCGCCTTTTTCATGCCGTCGATCTCGGCAATCAGCTCATACTCGGACGGCAGTTCATCGCCGCTGAACTTGACCAGCCGGTCGCCTTCAAAAAACACCGTAAAGCGGCGCTGCTGCACCACCGGGGTATTGCCGCGGCGGAACGAGAACACGTAGTCCCAGCGATCGGCGTGGAACACGTCATTCAGCAGCGGCGTGCCGAGCAGGAACTTGACCTGGTCGCGCGTCATGCCTTCGCGCAGTTGCGATACGGCCTCGCGCGAGACGAAATTGCCCTGCACGATGTTGATCCGGTACGGCGTGATGGCGTTGGCTACCTTGCGCGAGGTGGAATCGTAGGCTGAGCAGGCGCCGGCCAGCAGGGCCGCGGCCAGCAGGGAGACAACCAGCGTCGGGCGCATGGCGGACGAACGGATAGAACGCATGTATCTCGCTTCCGGGGAGGGAAAGAAAAGTGCCACGGCAAGGTATCGCAAAGCGGGCATAAAAACGGCGCAATATGCGCCGATTGCACCACATGCGCCTGTTGCGCCTGCCGCGACAACCACATGGGAAGGCAACCGCGCCGGGCGCGTGATGCCGACTTGGGACATCACTACCGCGAGCGACTTTTGCTGCCAAAACCCTTATGATTCAACTATCCAGTCATTGTACTCTAGGGAGTCACCCACATGCCGAGTCCGGCGGACCTCAAGAACATCGGCCTGAAGGCGACCGTGCCCAGGCTGAAGATTCTTGAAATTTTTCAGACCAGTGAACAGCGGCACCTGAGCGCGGAAGACGTCTACCGTATCCTGCTGAACGAGCATATGGATATCGGCCTGGCCACCGTCTATCGCGTGCTGACCCAGTTCGAGCAGGCAGGCCTGCTCTCGCGCAACAACTTTGAATCCGGCAAGGCGATTTTCGAACTCAACGAAGGCAAGCACCATGACCACCTGGTGTGCCTCGACTGCGCCCGCGTCGAGGAGTTCTTCGACTCTGAAATCGAGCACCGCCAGCAAAGCATCGCGCGCGAGCGCGGCTTTACGCTGCAGGAACATGCACTGTCGCTGTACGGCAATTGCACCAAAACAGACTGTCCCCACAGACCCAAACGATAAGCCTGCACGCTCCGCCGCGGAGCGCAGACGGGCAACAAAAAACCGGCGCCAGGCGCCGGTTTTTTGTTTGGGCTGCTCGCCGCAGGACGCCGCTCAGGGCGCCTGCAGGTCCTGCAGGTCCTGTTCGGTGACCACCCGCGCCGGGCGTGCCGGCGGCAGGCCGACGAACTCGCCCACCACCTGGCGGAACAGGTTGCGCGCCCACACCAGCATCGGATGGGTGTTGCGGCTGCGGTGCCAGAACATGTTCAGCCCGAGCGTGGTGTTCAGTTCCGCCGGCAGCGGGAAGGCCTTCAGGCCATAGGTTTCGCAGGCCATGTCCTTGGTCAGCGCATTGACCGTGAAGATCATGTCGGTCTGCGAAGCCAGTTCGGCCTGGGCACGCCATGAATGTACCGTCAGCGTCGCATTGCGCTTGAGCCCGCGCTGCTGCAGCGCGTAGTCGAGCGGGATCAGCGACGGCGCCGGGCGGCCGGAGCCGCCGGAGTGCGCCATGAAGATGTGGCCGCAATCCAGGTATTGCTCCAGCGAGCAGTGGTTCTTGAGCACCGGATGGCTCTTGCGCGCGCAAACCCACAGGTTCAGCGACGTCACCATTTCCTCGACGATTTCCGGGTGGCGGGTCGGGAACGGGGAAAAGGCCAGGTCAAGCTCGTTGGCGCGCATCGAGGCGACGTCCGTTTCCCACGAATGGGATTCGACCAGCTTGATATGCAGGTCCGGCGCCAGCTGCTTGATGCGCAGCACAAAACGGTTGAATACCGTGTCGCCCAGCTCGGCGGCAAAGCCGATGCTCAGCGTGCCGGTGGCAATGGCCGGATCAAAATTGTCGGCATCGCCCTCGTTGATCGATGACCACAAGTCCAGCATGTCGCGGATCTTCGGGCCCAGTTCCAGCGCACGTGGCGTCGGCGTCAGGCCATGCGGGACACGGATGAAGAGCGGATCGTCAAAGATTTCACGCAGCCTGCCCAGAGAGTGCGATACGGCCGGCGCGGTCATATGCATCTTTTCCGCTACATAAGTGGCGTTTCGCTTGCTCAGTAGTTCGGTGAAGATCACTAAAAGCTTCGTGTCTACGTTCACCATGATCAGGCCTCGGTCAGATTATTCTTAGCTAGATGGCCCCACCACTTGCACTGGCTGCACATCAGATTTCAACGGCGTCTTAATAGTGTAAGAGGAAAAAACAAGCTCGGAAAGCAAATTCGGCATTTCTGAAATGGCCGTCTACGCCATATTTCTGAAAAATTGCGCTCTTTTTCCTCTATTGACCGCATATGTGAACATTTCCCGCGCCGCAACATGCACTCGTGCATCGGCGTATAGTGGGTCCGCGGCTCCCATTTTTATCATTCTTTTCTGACGGCTCGATCCCGGCCATCATGCCTGAACATTTCCGCCTCCCCGTACCACTCCCGAAAGCCTACCGCTTGCTGAACCACGGCCCCACCGTGCTGGTCAGCGCCGCCGCCGGCGGCAAGCGCAATATCATGGCCGCCGCCTGGGCCATGCCGCTCGACTTCGCCCCGCCCAAGGTGGCAGTGGTGCTGGACAAGAGCACCTGGACCCGGCGCCTGCTGGAAGACAGCGGCGAGTTCGTGCTGCAGGTCCCCACCGTCAGCCAGGTCGACCTGACCGAGGCGCTGGGCTCCAGCTCCGGCCTGGCGCTGATGGAGCAGGAAGGCACCGACAAGTTCGACGCCTACGGCCTGGGCACTTTTGCTGGCACGGCGGTAAGCGCGCCGCTGCTGGAGGGCTGCGCGGCCTGGCTGGAATGCCGGCTGCTGCCGGAGCCAGCCACGCAGCAGACCTATGACCTGTTTCTTGGCGAAGTCGTGGCCGCGCACGCGGACGCGCGCGTGTTCAGCAACGGGCGCTGGCATTTCGACGGCCATGATGCGCTGCGCACCATCCACCACGTGGCTGGCGGCCATTTCCTGGTGGACGGCGACGCAATCGACGCGCGCCCGCTGGCGCCCCGCCCGGCTGGCTGAATATCACTGCACCGGAAAATGAAAAACGCGCCCGAAGGCGCGTTTTTCTTTACTGCGGAAGCTGCCGGATAAGGCTGCTGAATTACTTGGCCGCGACGCGGACCATTTCCAGCACCTTGTTCGAGTAGCCCCACTCGTTGTCGTACCAGCTCACGACCTTGATGAAGGTGCCGTCCAGCGCGATGCCGGCTTCGGCGTCGAAGATCGAGGTGCGGGCATCGCCGCGGAAGTCGGTGGCGACGACCTTGTCTTCGGTGTAGCCCAGCACGCCCTTGAGCGCGCCCTGGCTCTGGGCCTTCATTTCGGCGCAGATTTCTTCGTACGTGGCCGACTTTTCCAGCTCGACGGTCAGGTCAACCACGGACACGTCCGAGGTCGGCACGCGGAACGACATGCCGGTCAGCTTCTTGTTCAGCTGCGGAATCACCACGCCCACCGCCTTGGCGGCGCCGGTCGACGACGGGATGATGTTTTCCAGGATGCCGCGGCCGCCGCGCCAGTCCTTGTTGGACGGGCCGTCAACGGTCTTCTGGGTGGCGGTGGCGGCGTGCACGGTGGTCATCAGGCCGCGCTTGATGCCCCACTTGTCGTTCAGCACCTTGGCCACCGGTGCCAGGCAGTTGGTGGTGCAGCTGGCGTTGGAGATGATCGCCTCGCCCTTGTACGACTCATGGTTCACGCCGTACACGAACATCGGGGTGTCGTCCTTGGACGGGGCCGACATGATCACCTTCTTCGCGCCCGCGTCGAGGTGCTTCTGCGCGCCTTCCTTGGTCAGGAAGATGCCGGTCGACTCGACCACCACGTCGGCGCCGATCTCGCCCCACTTCAGCTCGGCCGGATCCTTGACCGCGGTCAGGCGGATCTTCTTGCCGTTGACGACCAGGGTGTTGCCGTCGACCGACACTTCGCCGTCGAAGCGGCCATGCACCGAGTCGTACTTCAGCATGTACGCCAGGTAGTCGGGCTCCAGCAGGTCGTTGATGCCAACGACTTCGATGTCCTTGAAGTTGGCGACTGCGGCGCGGAACACCATGCGTCCGATGCGGCCGAAGCCGTTGATGCCGATCTTGATGGTCATGACTGTCTCTCCTGAGGATCGATTGAAACCGGTGGGCGCCGCACGGGCCGCGCGGCGCACCACGCGGCTCCAGCGCCCGGATGCTTAGATAAGAGTGTCCTTCACCGTTCGGACCACGTTGTCGACGGTAAAGCCGAAGTGCTTGAACAGAACGCCGGCCGGGGCCGATTCACCGAAGGTGTCGATGCCCACCACCGCCTGGACCTGGTACTTCCACCAGAAGTCCGTCACGCCCGCCTCGACCGCCACGCGCGGCACGCCGGCCGGCAGCACGCTGGCCTTGTAGGCGCTGTCCTGCTTGTCGAACACCGTGGTGGCCGGGACCGAGACCACGCGCACGTGCACGCCTTCGGTAGCCAGCGCGTCGGCGGCGCCGACGGCCAGGCCCACTTCGGAGCCGGTGGCCAGGATCACGGCATCCGGACGCTTGGTCTTGGGGTTGACGCTGTCGCGCAGCACATAGCCGCCGCGCGCGATATTGGCACGGGTGGCTTCGTCGCGACGCTGGAACGGCAGGTTCTGGCGGCTGAAGATCAGGCAGCTCGGGCCGTTCTCGCGGCGGATCGACTCGGCCCAGGCCACGGCGGTCTCGGTGGTGTCGGCGGTGCGCCAGACATCCATGTTCGGGATCAGGCGCAGGCTGGCGACGTGCTCGATCGACTGGTGGGTCGGGCCGTCTTCGCCCAGGCCGATCGAATCATGGGTGAACACGAACAGCGTGCGGATCTTCATCAGCGCCGCCATGCGCAGCGCGTTGCGGCTGTAGTCCGAGAAGGTCAGGAAGGTGGCGCCGTAGGGGATGTAGCCGCCATGCAGCGTGATGCCGTTCATGATGGCGCTCATGCCGAACTCGCGCACGCCGTAGTTGATATGGTTGCCCCAGGCATCCACGCGCACGGCCTGGCTGCCCGACCAGTTGGTCAGGTTCGAGCCGGTCAGGTCGGCCGAGCCGCCGAGGAACTCGGGCAGCACCGGGCCAAAGGCCTCGATGGTGTTCTGGCTGGCCTTGCGGGTGGCGATGGTCTCGGCCTTTTCCTCGCACTTGGCGATAAAGGCGTCGACGGCGGCGTCGAACGAACCCGGCAGCTCGCCCTTCATGCGGCGGCGGAACTCGCCGGCCTCATACGGGTGGCGCTCGGCGTATGAATCGAACAGCGCGTTCCAGGCACGCTCCAGCGCCTGGCCGTTGCCCTTGGCGTCCCAGGCGTCGTAGACCTCGGCCGGCACTTCGAACGGGGCGTGGGCCCAGCCCAGCGCCTCGCGCGTGGCCAGCACTTCGGCGCCGCCCAGCGGGGCGCCGTGCACGTCGTGGCCGCCTTCCTTGTTCGGGGCGCCCTTGCCGATCTTGGTGCGGCAGCAGATCAGGGTCGGCTTGTCGCTGGCCTTGGCCTGCGAGATCGCCATGTCGACGGCGGTCACGTCATGGCCGTCGATGCCGCGGATCACGTTCCAGCCGTAGGCTTCGAAACGCTTCGGGGTATCGTCGTTGAACCAGTGCACCACGTCGCCGTCGATCGAGATGCCGTTGTCGTCCCACAGCGCAATTAGCTTATTAAGCTTTAGCGTGCCGGCCAGCGAGCTGGCCTCGTGGCTGATGCCTTCCATCAGGCAGCCGTCGCCCAGGAACACATAGGTGTGGTGATTGACGATGTCGTAGCCGGGGCGGTTGAATTCTTCACCCAGCAGGCGTTCGGCCAGCGCCATGCCGACCGCGTTGGTGATGCCCTGGCCGAGCGGGCCGGTGGTAGTTTCCACGCCCGGGGTGATGCCGAATTCCGGGTGGCCGGCGGTCTTGCTGTGCAGCTGGCGGAAATTCTTCAGCTCTTCCACCGGCAGTTCATAGCCGGTCAGGTGCAAGAGCGAATAGATCAGCATCGAGCCGTGGCCGTTGGACAGCACGAAGCGGTCGCGGTCGGCCCACTGGGGGTTGCTCGGGTTGTGCTTCAGGTGCCGGCCCCACAGCGCCACGGCGATGTCTGCCATGCCCATCGGTGCACCGGGGTGGCCGGAATTGGCCTGCTGGACGGCGTCCATGGCAAGCACGCGGATGGCGTCGGCCATCAGCTTGGCGGGCTGGGAAGCAAAAGGGCTTGTGGCGGGATGGGCAAGGGCGGACATGCGGGCGGTCTTGGACGTGAGCGGGCGTGAGCCTGACGGTGACGGCAGGAAAACCGCAATTTTAGCAGAAGCTAGGGGGTTTTCCGGACTCCCGGACAGCCCCCGCGGCGGAGTCCGCGCGATCACCGCAGGCCGGCTGGCACGGCCCCGCCCCCGGCACCGGAACCATCCGGGCCCTGACATGCCTGATGCTTCACCCCGACAGCACCAGCTTCGCCGCTGCACCGCACTTCGACAGCGTAGCGCGGCACGCGTAAGATGCACTCTCGCACCGCGCGGCACGCCAGCCGCGCCGGGTTTCCCGCACTCAGGAGACGATCATGACCAGACCGGCCAACACCCCCTGGCTCACCCCCTACCTGACCGTCGCCAACGGGCGCGCCGCACTGGACTTCTACAGCCGCGCCTTCGGCTTCGCCGCCGGCAACGTGGTCGACGAAAACGGCGTGCCGACCCATGCCGAGATGCACTACCAGGGCCAGCTGGTGGTGATGTTCGCGCCCGAGGGCGCCTGGGGCAGCACCGCGCGCACGCCGCGCTCGCTGGGCGTCGAGTGCCCGCAGACCTTCTATGTCTATTGCGACGATGTCGACGCCATGCACCAGCGCGCGGTCGACGCCGGCGCGGTCAGCCTGATGGCGCCGGCAGACCAGTTCTGGGGCGACCGCTATTGCATGGTGGAAGATCCCGACGGTTACCGCTGGGGCTTCGGCAAGCCGCTGGACCCGGCAGCAGGCCAGGCAAGCTGATGGCACCACGCTTCTTCGTCGGCGGCGCCGACACGGTCCTGGCCGCCGAATCCGATTTCCCGCTGCCCGAGCCGGTGGTGCGCCACGCGCAGGTGCTGCGCCTGGTGCCGGGCGACGCCATGACGCTGTTCGACGGCCGCGGCGGCAGCCACGCGGCCACGTTGGTCGAGCTGGGCAAGCGCCACGCGCTGGCGCGCATCGGCGCGCATGACGCGGCCGAAGCCGAGCCGCCCTTCCGTGTCACGCTGGCGCAGGGCCTGGCCGGCGGCGACAAGATGGACTGGCTGATCGAAAAGGCGGTCGAACTGGGGGTCACGGCAATCCAGCCGCTGCAGGCCGGCCGCTCGGTGGTGCGCCTGTCGGGCGAGCGTGCGCACAAGCGCCAGGCGCACTGGCAGGCACTGGTGCAGGCCGCCTGCGAGCAATGCGGCCGCAACCGCTTGCCGGAGGTTGCGCCGGTCGCTAACGTTGAGACATGGCTGACGCAGTCCGCGGCTGGCGGTGCCAGGCTGCTGGTATCGCCGCGCGCCACGCACTCGCTGCCGGCGTTCATCGCCGAACAGCGCGAAGCCTTGCTGGCTGGCGGCGTCACGCTGCTGATCGGCCCCGAAGGCGGCCTGGCGCCCGAGGAAGAGCAAGCGGCAAGGCAAGCGGGTTTCACCGGCGTGTCGCTCGGCCCCCGCATCCTGCGCACTGAAACCGCGGGGCTGGCATGCCTGGCAACCCTTAACGCCTTGCTTGGCGGATTCTGACGGCGGCGGCCACCCGGCCGTCGCGTCAACCTTGCAACCCTGACTGAAAGGAGTCGACCATGGGACTACTCGATAGCGTGCTGGGCGGTGTGCTCGGACAACTCGGCGGCGCGCGTGGCGAGGCTGGCAGTACCGGAGGGCTCGACCCCAAGCTGATGATGGCGCTTGGCCTGCTGGCAACGCTGGCCATGCGCGGCCGCGGGCAAGCAGGCGATGCGGCGCCTGTCGATGATGGCCTGGGCGGACTGGGCAGCCTCGGCGGGCTGCTGGGCGGCATGCTCGGCGGCGGCGGTGCCGGCGCAGCGCCCGGCGGCGCCACCGGCGGCCTGGACCTTGGCTCGCTGCTGGGCGGACTGCTTGGCGGCCAGGGTGGCGCGCCGGCCAATAGCCAGGCACTGGGTGCGGCCGCCGGCGGCATCGGCGCGCTGCAGCAGATCCTGGCGCAGGCCGGGCTGGGCGAACAGGTGAACTCGTGGATCGGCAGCGGCGCCAACCAGCCGGTCACGCCGTCGACGCTGAGCAGCGCGCTGGGCGACACCGGTGCGCTCGAATCGCTGGCACAGACCACCGGCATGTCGCAGGACGACGTGGCCGCGCAACTGAGCGAAGGGCTGCCGGAACTGATCGACCGCCTCACGCCGCATGGGCATCTGCCGGCGCAGGAATAGGACCAGCACCTCGCCGGAAAGCAAAAAGCCCGCTATTGCGGGCTTTTTGCTTGATTTGCCTTGCAAGGGCTCAGGCAGCGCTCTCAGGCGAACGAATAAAACACCCGGAACTGCACCTTGCGCTCGCCCCAGAACTCGGCGGCGTCGCGGAATACGTCGAGCAGCACCTCGCGCCCTTCCTTGTCGAACTTCTGCGCAATCGGCAGGCCTTCCAGCACGATCACAAAGCCCGGCTGCGGGCCGGCCTTGTAGATCATGTCGGTCAGGCAGTCAGCCAGCGCGTCGAAGTTCTTGCCGAAGTGCTTCGGGAAGGTGAACGACGTGGCGATGGTTTCCAGGATCTCCGCCTTGCTCGCGCAATGGGCGCAATTGGCATAGAGGAAATGCTGCCCGAGATCGGCGGCCGCCTGGGCCAGCTCAGGCACGCGGAAGGCGCGGATCGACTGGACGATGTTCGGACGCACCGTCTTGAACAGGTTCATGGCCCCCTCGCTGGTGCCGTCATTCCAACCGGGACCGGCGGGCATGGCCACGGGCGCGGTCGCGGGCGGGAGTTTTTGCATGAGCTCCTGGCTCGGCATCATCAGCACGTTGTCGTATAGGTTCTGGGCCTGCTGCTGAGCCCGCTGCCAGCCATCTCCGGCGCCGCGCTCTTCGCGGGCGGCAAGGGCGTCGCCCAATCCGAAAATGTCAGTCATCATTTGAGTATCCGTTTGAAGCTGTTGTAGTGATCTTCCGTGTAGTAACAATCGTTGGCAGCGCGTTGTTCCCCGCCGCAGACGATCCGCTTGGCTCCCCGGTTCCGGCTCCTGGCGCTCTTGACCGTGTATTCGCGGTAATACCCGCGTTCACGTTGCGGCAGGATGCGTTCGTAGTTGCCGAATCTCGATCCGTCCTTGTCATACAGGAACGGGCCGCCGGCTTCGATGCGCTCCAGGGTCTGCCGTGCATCGTTGGGCAACTGCTGCACTGCAATGGTTCCCACCCCTTCGGTCTGCACCTGCCGCGCCAGCGTCGGCTGCGCCAGGGCCAGCACCAGCGCCGCGCCGGTCATGGACCGGGCCAGCATGCGCGTTGCGTGCCGCATCAGAGGAACTTGGAAACCCACGTTGTTTGTCTTGGTTGAACCGGAAATCGAGCCTGCCGCTGGTTGGGTAGACGATCTATCTGTCCGGGCCACCCTGGCCAGCGCCCTGCGCCACCCGTAGAGGAGCGCGATGGATGCCGGCCGTACCGGGGCGCTCATGGCGAGCGCCTGTATCAAAGGCGTAAGGTTACGCGCATGCACGCAATTAAGCAATCCCGGCCCGGCAGCACCGATAATTCTTCAATTGTTTCAATATGTTAAGCGTATGTGTGCGCATACTAACCATGCACATATGGGCGCAAAAAAAGCCGGGCGAACCCGGCTTTTCGTCACATTGGCCAGCTACCGGCCCATGCAACTGGCGCTACCAGCGGTTTAGCGCTTGGCAGCGGCGTCCACCACGACCAGCGAGGTCATGTTGACGATGCGGCGCACCGTAGCCGACGGCGTCAGGATGTGCACCGGCGCCTTCACGCCCAGCAGGATCGGCCCGATCGCGACGTTGTTGCCCGCGGCAACCTTGAGCAGGTTGTACGAGATATTGGCCGCGTCGATGTTCGGGCACACCAGCAGGTTGGCTTCGCCCTTGAGCGCGCCGTCCGGCACCAGCTGGTCGCGCAGCTTCTGGTCGAGCGCGCTGTCGCCGTGCATTTCGCCGTCGATCTCCAGGTCCGGGGCGCGATCACGCAGGATAGCGAGGGTTTCGCGCATCTTGCGGGCCGAAGGCGCTTCGGAAGAGCCGAAGTTCGAATGCGACAGCAGCGCGATCTTGGGCTCGATGCCGAAGCGCTTCAGTTCCTCGGCGGCCATCAGCGTGATCTGGGCCAGCTCTTCGGCGCTCGGGTCGACGTTGACGTGCGTATCCACCAGGAAGATCTGGCGACCCGGCAGCACCAGGCCGTTCATCGCCGCGTAGACCTTGTTGGTGCCGCCCAGCACCTGGTCGATATAGCGCAGGTGCGCCGCGGTGTTGCTGACGGTGCCGCAGATCATGCCGTCGGCCTCGCCCTTGTTCACCAGCATCGCGCCGATCAGCGTGGTGCGGCGACGCATTTCCAGCTTGGCGTACTCGGGCGTGATGCCCTCGCGCGCCATCATGCGGTAGTAGGCGTCGGAATAATCGCGGAAGCGCTCGTCGTGCTCGGGGTTGACCACGGTGAAGTCCACGCCGGCGCGCAGGCGCAGGCCGAAGCGCTCGATGCGGTGCTGCAGCACGGCCGGGCGGCCGATCAGGATCGGGTTGGCCAGCTTTTCGTCGACGATCACCTGCACCGCGCGCAACACGCGCTCTTGCTCGCCTTCGGCAAAGACGATGCGCTTCTTCTCCATCTCGACCTTGCGCGCGGCGGCGTAGATCGGCTTCATCAGCGTGCCCGAGTGGTACACGAACTGCTGCAGCTGCAGGCGGTAGGCGTCCATGTCCTCGATCGGACGGGCGGCCACGCCGGACTTCATCGCGGCCTCGGCCACGGCCGGGGCCACCTTGACGATCAGGCGCGGGTCGAACGGCTTCGGGATCAGGTACTCAGGGCCGAACGACAGGTCCTGGATGCCATAGGCGGTGGCGACGATGTCGCTCTGCTCCTGGCGCGCCAGCTCGGCCAGAGCATTGGCCGCGGCGATTTCCATCTCGCGCGTGATGGTGGTGGCGCCGCAGTCCAGCGCCCCGCGGAAGATGAACGGGAAGCACAGGACGTTGTTGACCTGGTTCGGGTAGTCGGTGCGGCCGGTGGCCATCACCGCGTCCGGACGCACTTCCTTGACCAGCTCCGGCGCGATTTCCGGGTTCGGGTTGGCCAGGGCCAGCACCAGCGGCTTGTCGGCCATGCGCTGGACCATGTCCTGCTTGAGCACGCCGGCGGCGGACAGGCCCAGGAAGATGTCGGCGCCGTCGATCACTTCGGCCAGCTTGCGCTTGTCGGTCTTCTGGCAGAAGCGCGCCTTTTCAGGGTCCATCAGCTCGGTACGGCCTTCGTAGACCACGCCGGCCAGATCGGTCACCCAGATGTTCTCGATCGGAAGGCCGATGTCGACCAGCAGGTCCAGGCAGGCCAGCGCGGCCGCGCCGGCGCCCGAAGCCACCAGCTTGACGTTCTTGATGTCCTTGCCGACCACCTTCAGGCCGTTGATGATGGCCGCGGACACCACGATGGCGGTGCCGTGCTGGTCATCGTGGAAGACAGGGATCTTCATCTTCTCGCGCAGCTTGCGCTCGACGTAGAAGCACTCCGGTGCCTTGATGTCTTCGAGGTTGATGCCGCCGAAGGTGGGCTCCAGCGCGGCGATGATCTGGACCAGCTTCTCCGGGTCCTTCTCATCGACTTCGATATCGAACACGTCGATACCGGCAAACTTCTTGAACAGGCCAGCCTTGCCTTCCATCACCGGCTTGGAGGCCGCGGCGCCAATGTCGCCCAGGCCCAGCACGGCGGTGCCGTTGGTGATCACCGCGACCAGGTTGCCGCGGGCGGTGTAACGGAAGGAATTGGCCGGATCGGAAACGATCTCTTCACAAGCGGCGGCCACGCCCGGCGAATAGGCCAGGGCCAGGTCGCGCTGGTTCGACAGCGGCTTGGTCGGCGTGACCGAGATCTTGCCGGGGGTGGGAAACTCGTGGTACTCGAGCGCCGCTTTGCGCAGCGCCTCACGCTGCTGCTGTTTCAGATCGTCTTGGGACGGGGACTGCTGAGGGCTGGTCATCGGCGCATCTTCCAATCGGTGGAGCCGTCATTGACGAGGCGGGGGACGATCGGCGGACCGGCTCCACGTGTCCGCCCTTCTCTTCCTTTGGAACCCAGCATTTTATATAGTGAAATACTATTTCACAATAAGCGTTTTGCTTGGGGCACCTTTGCGATTCGGTACAATATGCCCCATCCTCCGGGGCAATACCAGCAAGCGTAGCGCCTGCCCGCAGAAGCGGCGCACCGCGTGGCGGTCATGGCTGTCGTGCGCGGCAGTATCTTGCTGAAATGCCGGACGCGCCCCATCCTGACGCGCTGCGCAGGCGCCGCGGGATTGCCCCGGATCGCCATTCATCTTCGCGCAACGCGCAGCCCCGATCCCGTCCCACCCGGCGGGCGAATCTTCCCGACGACGATGTCCCACGCCCAGCCAGCCCCGCTTTCCGAGTTCGACCTGATCCGCCGCTATTTCACGCGGCCGGTGCGCAAGGCCGCGCTCGGCGTGGGCGATGACTGCGCGCTGATCGAGGGCCGCCCCGGCCATCACCTGGCCATCAGCACCGACATGCTGGTCAGCGGCCGGCATTTCTTCCCGGACGTGGCGCCGCGCGCACTCGGCCACAAGGCCCTGGCCGTGAACCTGTCCGACCTGGCCGCCATGGGCGCCGAGCCGCGCGCCTTCACACTGGCGCTGGCCCTGCCCGAGGCCGACCCCGCCTGGCTGGCCGAACTGGCCGACGGCATGCTGGCGCTGGCCGACGCCCACGGCTGCGAGCTGGTCGGCGGCGACACCACGCGCGGCCCGCTGACGCTCTCGCTGACGGTGTTCGGCGACGTGCCGCTGCGCGCCGCGCTGCGCCGCGACGCCGCCCGGCCCGGCGACGATATCTGGATTTCCGGCACGCTTGGCGACGCCCGCCTGGCGCTGGGCGACTGCCGCGGCGAATGGCTGCTGCCGGAGCCCGAGTTCAGCCAGGTCCGCCCGCGCATGGACACGCCCACGCCGCGCGTGGCGCTGGGCATGGCCCTGCGCGGCATGGCGCATGCCGCACTCGACATCTCCGATGGCCTGGTCGGCGACCTCGGCCATATCCTGGAACGCTCGCAGGTCGGCGCGCTGGTCGACGTCGATGCGCTGCCGCGCTCGGCGGTGCTGGCCAGCCAGCCGGACGCGATCCAGCGTGAATGCGTGCTGGCCGGCGGCGACGACTACGAGCTGTGCTTCACCGCGCCCGCCGGCAACCGCGACGCCATCGCGGCGATCAGCGACCGCCTGGCGCTGCCGCTCACACGTGTCGGCGCGATCACGCCGGAGCCCGGCCTGCGGCTGGTCGACCGTGCCGGCAACCCGACCCGGTACCAAGGCGCCAGCTTCGACCACTTCGCTGCCCCCTGACACCGGGTCACAGGCATGTCATGATGCCGGCATCGGCGCGCTGCGCGGGCACGGGAGTCCCGCAAGCATGGCAGTGCAAGCCGGCCATAACCATAAGCAGTATCTGCATCACACGAGCCAACTTTGATGTCCACCTTCCCTCCCGGGGCCGCGCCGCGCGACCCCGCCCTAACCCTGGAAGCCGGCCAGACCGTCAAGGTCACGCGCCCGAGCGCGCGCTTCATGCTGGCCCATCCGGCCCACCTGATCGCCTTCGGCTTCGGCTCGGGCCTGTCGCCCGTTGGGCCGGGCACGGTCGGCACGCTCTACGGCTGGCTGTCGTTCGTGGTGATTTCGCTGTGGATCGCGCCCACCACCTGGCTGTGGATCATTGCCGGCGGCTTCCTGGTTGGCCTGTGGGCGTGCGCGCGCACCGCGCGCGACATGGGCGTGCACGACCATGGCAGCATGGTCTGGGACGAGATCGTCGCCTTCTGGCTGGTGCTGGCCTTTGTCATGCCGACCGGCTTCTGGGGGCAGTTCGCCGCCTTCCTGTGGTTCCGGCTGTTCGATATCGCCAAGCCGGCGCCGATCGGCCACTATGACCGCACGCTCAAGGGCCCGGGCCTGCGCGGCGGCTTTGGCGTGATGTTCGACGACATCTTCGCGGCCTTCTACACGCTGCTGGTGTTCGCGCTGTGGCGCTCGTTCTGAGCCCCGCATCGCCAGCCATTGCAAGCTGATTCCCCTCAAAACTACCCTGTATCCACCATGTCTGTCAGCCGCCTGCTCGACCAGCTCGCCATCCAGGCCGGCGTCGCCCTTGCCGACAAATCCCTGATGCTGGCCACTGCCGAATCCTGCACCGGCGGGCTGGGGGCCGCCGCCATTACCGATGTATCCGGCTCGTCCGGCTGGTTCGAGCGCGGCTTCGTCACCTATTCCAATGAGGCCAAGTCCACCATGCTGGGCGTGCCCGCCAAGCTGATCCGCGACCACGGCGCGGTCAGCGAGGAAGTGGCGCGCGCCATGGCCGAAGGTGCACTGCTGAACAGCCGCGCCCAGGTGGCGCTGTCCGTCACCGGCGTGGCCGGCCCCAACGGCGGCACCCCGGAAAAGCCGGTGGGCATGGTCTGCTTCGGCTGGAGCAACCGCATTACCACGCATACCGAGACCCAGCGCTTTCGCGGCGACCGCGGCCAGATCCGCCGGCAGGCGGCCGAGCATGCGATGCGGGGGCTGCTGGAGCTGATCCGGAACGAGGCCTGAGGCCGGCGCCCGGCAACCTCCGCCCAATAAAAAACCGCGCCATCTCCGGCGCGGTTTTTTTGTCTGTGTCCGGCCTCAGCCGTGGCGGTAGCGGTTGATGGTCTCCCGCGTCTGCAGCGCGACATTGCGCGCCGCCGCCGCAAAATCCTTCTCGCGGCTGGCGTAAAGGATGGCGCGCGACGAGTTGATCATCATGCCGGTGCCGTCCGCGGTGCGCCCCGCCTTGACCGTGGCCTCGATGTCGCCACCCTGGGCGCCGATGCCCGGGATCAGCAGCGGCATGTCGCCGACGATCTGGCGCACCCGCGCGATCTCGTTGGGGAAGGTCGCGCCGACCACCAGGCCCATCTGGCCGGTGGTGTTCCAGCGCTCGCGCGCGGCCTCGGCCACCAGCTGGTACAGCGGCTTGCCGTCGACCTGCAGGAACTGCACGTCCGATCCGCCCGGGTTGGAGGTGCGGCACAGCACGATCACGCCGCGGTCCGGGTAGGCCAGGTACGGTTGCATCGAATCGAAGCCCATGTACGGGCTGACCGTGACCGCGTCGGCGTGGTAGCGCTCGAAGGCCTCCAGCGCGTAGTGCTCGGCGGTCGAGCCGATGTCGCCGCGCTTGGCGTCCAGGATCACCGGGATGCCGGGGTGGGCGTCGTGGATATAGTGGATCAGCTGCTCGAGCTGGTCTTCGGCGCGCTGCGAGTGGAAGTACGCAATCTGCGGCTTGAAGGCACAGACCAGGTCGGCGGTGGCGTCAACGATCTCGCGGCAGAACGAAAAGATGGCGCCGCCCGCCCCGGTCAGGGACAGCGGCAGCTTCTGCGGGTCAGGATCGAGCCCGACGCACAGGAGGGAATCGTTGCGCTGCCAGGCGGCAGCAAGCTGCTCGGTGAAAGTCATGGGTACTCGGAAAATCCTGGTGGCGCCGGCGTCCCATTGGCCCGGCCGGCGCGGTTGGCCGCAGCGGCGTGAAAACCTTTCATCCCTGCAGCATATGTCGCTTCCGGCAATTTTACCCGCTGCGTGCTATCGTTTTGCGCTTCCTCTCAAAACAAAGCGCGGCATGACGTACAGCCGCGTCCCGTCATGTCTCTCGATCGCCGCGGTATCTTCCTGCTTGTCGTGCTCACCCTTGCCTGGGGCATCAACTGGCCCATCATGAAGGTAGGCGTAGCGCACTTTCCGGCGATGGGCTTCCGCCTGCTGTGCATGGCGGGCGGGCTGGTGGCGCTGGGGCTGGCGCTGCGGCTGCGCGGCGATTCGCTGGCCGTACCGCGGCGCGAGTGGGGCACGGTGGTCCGCCTGGCCATTCCCAACATGGTGATCTGGCACCTGTTTGCGATCTGCGCGGTCAAGATGCTGTCCTCGGGCCGCGCCGCCATCCTGGGCTATACCATGCCGATCTGGGCAGTGGTCTGGGGCCTGGTGTTTTTCCGCGAGCGCATTGGCGCCTGGGCCTGGCTGGGCATCGGCTGCGCGCTGGCCGGCACGGTGCTGCTGCTTTCCGGCGAGCTCGCAGCGCTGACCGGCAGCCCGGCCGGCACGCTGCTGATGCTGCTGGCCGCGGCCGGCTGGGGCTTCGGCACCCAGCTGATGAAGCGCACCCAGACCGACGTGCCCATCGGCGCCATGACTTTCTGGATGCTGGCCGTGACCCTGCCCGTCCTGGCGGCCGGCTCGCTGCTGCTGGAAGACGGCTGGCGCATGCCCACCGCCGTCGAATGGGGCGCCATCGCCTACAACGCGGTGGTGGTCTTCGCCTTCTGCCACCTAGTCTGGTTCGGGCTGGCGCGCAGCCTGCCGCCGGTGGTGTCGAGCCTGTCGATCATGTTCATTCCGGTGGTCGGCGTGTTCTCGGGCATGTGGATGCTGGGCGAGCAGCCGCACTGGCAGGACTACGCGGCGATCGTGCTGATGTTCCTGGCGCTGTCCTCGGTGATGCTGGCGCCGCTGCTGTGGCGCCGGCTGCAGGGCGCGCTGGGCTGATCGCCGGGTGGGCGCGCCCCCGGTCGTGAGCGGGCAACAGCGGGCCGCGTGCGCGGAGATTTCACTTAACAAGCCACCCTACGTTGGGCTACACTCGCGGCCATCACAATCCCGGAGAAATTACGTGGGCAGTAGCATCGGGTGTTCGAGTTGCCGCAGCAGCGCTGCGACCTCTGCGAATGCCATGTCACTGCGGGCTGCGTAACGACGACCCGCCCGGAGCACCCGGCTCCGCGCCTCGTCGGCCTCGCCCGCAGCAGAACACTGCGGGCGAGTGTCTTTCCGTGCCACCGGCGGCGCCATCCATGCGCGCCGCATCGTTGCGGATCTTCCCTCCCCCGGCTAGCCAGCCAACCCAGGCAAACGCCATCGCCTTGTACCGCTGTGCCGAACGGCAGCCGCGGTACAGCGCGATCACGCTTGCCCGTGGCCCGGCCCTGGCAGGGCGCCTTCCGGCGTCTCGCCAGGCCATGCAGGGCATGACGGACTACCTGGGAATGCGGCGAGCCGCCTGCGCTTGTCTTCGCGCTTGTCTTTGTTTTTCGTCGCAATCAGCAATAAGGAATCCCGGGGATGATCAACCTGTTCGTCCTGCAGAAAGGCCGGCTTGCCCAGGAGCAGGTCGACGAGCGCAATGAGCTGCTGCAGCACAAGCCGATCTGGATCGATGTCGTCAATCCCGACGACGAAGAACTGAACTGGATCAAGGAAGCCTATGGCGTCGCCCTTCCCGAACTGGAAGACCTGGGCGACCTGGAAGCGTCAGCGCGATATTTCGAGGGCGAGGACGAGAATATCCATATCCGCACCGACTTCCTGCTGGACGAGGAAGAGGCCTTGTCGCGCAACGTGCGCGTGGCCTTCGTGCTGACGCGCGACGTGCTGTTCTCCATCCACGACGAAGACCTGCCGGTGTTCCGGCTGGTGCGGCTGCGCGCGCGCATGCGCCCGGGCTCGGTGCGCAATGCCAAGGACGTGCTGATGGACCTGTATGCGACCGACGCCGAGTATTCCGCCGACTCGATCGAGGAAATCTACGAGCGGCTTGAAGAAGCGAGCCGCCGCGTGCTGGCCGAGAACGTGACCGATGCCGCCGCGGCCGACGTGCTGGAAACCATCGCCCGCGAGGAAGACTTGAACGGGCGCATCCGCCGCAACGTGATGGACACGCGCCGCGCGGTGTCCTTCCTGATGCGCAGCCAGCTGCTGTCGGCCGAGCAGCAGGACGAGGCGCGCCAGATCCTGCGCGACATCGACTCGATCGAGAACCACACTGCGTTCCTGTTCGACAAGATCAACTTCCTGATGGACGCGACCGTCGGTTTCATCAACATCAACCAGAACAAGATCATCAAACTGTTCTCGGTGGTGTCGGTGGCACTGATGCCGCCCACGCTGATCGCCAGCATCTACGGCATGAACTTCAAGTTCATGCCGGAGCTGGACTGGGGCGCGGGCTATCCGTGGGCGATTGCGCTGATGGCGGTGTCGGCGGCAATTCCGCTGGTGTATTTCCGCAGGAAGGGCTGGTTGAGCTGAGCCCCGCGGGGCTCAGTCGGGCAGCGTGGCTGCCCCCATCCGCCGCGCGATGGTGCTTGCCTTGGCGCGGAAGTTCACGCGCACATTGGCGCAGTACTCCTTCTTGTCGAAGCACTTGGGCGCCGGCAGTGCCGCGGCCAGGCGCGCGGACTGGCCCACGCTGAGCTTGTCGGCGCTGGTGCGGAAATAGTGCTGCGCCGCGGCCTGCGCGCCGAACACGCCCTCGCCCCACTCCACCGAATTCAGGTAGATCTCGTAGATGCGCTGCTTGTCCAGCCAGAACTCGAGCATCCACGTGATCGCCAGCTCCTGGCCCTTGCGCAGGTAGTGCTGCTCGGACGACAGGAACAGGTTCTTGGCCAGCTGCTGCGTGATGGTGGAACCGCCACGCACGATGCGCCCGCGCTTCTTGTTGCGCTCCCAGGCATCGAGCATCGCATCCAGCTCATAGCCCGGGTGGTTGACGAAGTCGGCGTCCTCGCTGGCGATCACCGCGCGCTTGAGGTTGCGCGAGATGCGGTCGTACGGCACCCATTGCCGGTCGATGCCGCAGTTCCAGACGTTGATGCCGCACAGCCGCCAGCGCTCGGCGCGCATGAACGTGGTCGTCGAAGGGTTGATGTATTGCCAGCTTGCGATCTGCACGAAGAAGTACAGCTGCATCGCCACCACGCCCGCCGCCACGCAGCCCAGCAGGTAGCCGAGCCAGCGGACCGGGTTGAGCACCGTGCGTGCGGGGGCTGCGCCGCGGCTGGCGCTGGCTGCGCGGTTGCGGTTGGCCACGGCTGGCGGCGCCCCGGTCAGCCCTTGCGTTCGGCCTGCAGCGCGGTGCGCAGCTCGGCCAGCACGGGCGCGGTGCGCGGCCGCACGCCACGCCAGATATAGAAGGCCTCGGCGGCCTGTTCGACCAGCATGCCCAGGCCGTCGCTCACGCGCGCGCCGCAGCGGGCGGCGAACTGCAGGAACACGGTGGGCTCGGCACCGTACATCATGTCGTAGGCCAGCACGCCTTCGCCCAGCAGGAACTCGGGCACCGGCGGCACTTCGCCATGCAGGCTGCTGGACGACGCGTTGATCACCACGTCAACGGCTTCGTCCTCGGACAGCCCGTCGAGCGCATCGAGCCCGCCGCCCCACAACTCCACGCCGTACTGGTCCGCAGCTTCGACAAACTCTTCCAGCATGTCGCTGGCGCGCGACGCGGTACGGTTGGCCACCACGATGCGCGACGGCCGGCATTCGATCAGCGGCAGCATCGCGCCCATGGCGGCGCCGCCGGCGCCCAGCAGCAGCACGCGCTTGCCTTCGATCAGCGTGTCGAGGTTGTCCTGGATATCGCGCACCAGGCCGATGCCGTCGGTGTTGTCGCCATGGATCATGCCCTCTTCGATCCACAGCGTGTTGACCGCGCCGGCGGCCTCGGCGCGCTCGGTCAGGCGGTCGGCCAGGTCATAGGCCTCCAGCTTGAACGGCACCGTCACGTTGCAGCCGTAGCCGCCATCGGCAAAGAACTGGCGCACGGTGTCGGCAAACCCGTCCAGCGGCGCCTCCAGGCGGTCGTACTGCACCGCCTCGCCGGTCTGGCGCGCAAAGGCCGCGTGGATCGCCGGCGAGCGGCTGTGCGCAACCGGGTTGCCGATCACCACATAGCGGTCGGAAGTGGCTTGGGAAGAATCAGTGGATGTCATCAGCGTGCCTGCAAGCGGGTTTCCAGCCCGCTGCGCGAAAACTTGAAAGTGGAAACGACTTCGAGGATGTCCTGGCGCGACGCCATCTCGGCGGTAAAGGGGCCGAACGGCGCGGCCGCGCGCACGATCGCCACGGCCTGGCGGTCCAGCGCGGGATCGCCCGAGCTCTTGACCACGTCGATGGCATCGACGTTGTAGCCGTCGCGGTTGTAGCCGAGCTTGCCCAGCCGGTTGACGTTGATCACCAGGATGAGCTGGCCGTACAGCGGCTTGCCGTTGCGTTGCGGGAAGTCAGTGGTGCCGCGCGCCTCGATCTTGTGGCGCAGGCGGTCGTAGTACTGCGCGTAGTCGACCGCCTGGGCGCTGGTGGCGGTCAGCTGGAAGCGCTTGGGCCGCTTGGCGTAGTGGTCCAGGTTGCGGCCGATCTCGGCCTCGAGCCGGGCCATCTCGTCGGTCGAGGTGCGCTCGTCCTGGCCGCGCTGCGGGTTGTCCTGGCGCTTCTCGCCGGGCTTGAGCGGCTGGTTGCGCACCGACGGCGCGGCCTCGCGCGACTGGGTCAGCAGGCGTTGCTGCTCCTGTTCCAGCTGCTCGACGCGGCGCTGCACCTGGCGCACCAGGTCGCCTTCCTGCGTCAGGGTCTGCGCGGGCAGCGGCGTGGTGGCGCGCTGCAGGTCATGGTCGCCGCCGCCGTCCAGGTTGGCTTGCGCCAGCGCGGTCGGGTTGCGCGGCTTCTGCGCCGACTTGGCATTGACCAGCACCACGTCCAGCGCGGCATCGCTGCGCTTGATCTCGAACACCTCGGGCGCGGCCACCCGCACCATCAGCAGCACCACGTGCACGGCCACGGAAATGGCCAGCGCCTTGGCCAGCGTACTGCTGTTGTGCCACCTGGCATGCCACCAGTGGCGGGGAGCGGCGAGAGTGGCGTTCACGATGGATGGAGGGTGGCTGAAGGGCGGGCGGCGGCCCGAACCGGTCCGGGCCGGCGGCCTGGCAAGACCGGGGCCGCGGGCCCCGGATCAGACAGGCATTGTAAGTGAGCGCCGCCGATTTCCGAAGGCTTCAGCCAGCCGCCGGGGTGCCGGTGTCGCGCTCGCCCGACGCCGCGCCGGCATCGTCGTCGCCAGCTTCGGCCGGGGTTTCGTCCGAGACCCCGGCGGCCTGCTCGGCCGCTTCCTCGGCGGCCGCCTCGGCAGCGGCTTCGGCGGACAACTCTGCGGCTTCCTCGTCGCTTTCCAGCTCTTCCTCGGGCACTTCGCCCTCACCGGCGAAGATTTCCAGCACCCGGCAGGACACTTCCAGCGTGATCTCGTCGGTCTCGCCGATCTCCAGCAGCACCTGCGTGCCGCGCTGCGCCTGGACCAGTTCGGGCACGCGCGTGACCAGCGGGATCTCGGTAAAGCGCACCGCGCCTTCCTTGAGCACCGAGGCCACCATGCGCTCGCGCTTTTCCTGCTTGAGCCAGCGCAGGCACCAGTAGCGCTCCATGGTCGACTGGTGGTCGGCGTAGGCCGCGTAAGTGCCTTCGAAGTCCGCCACCGCGGCCAGCAGGTCGGCGTCCTTGGGCTTGAACGGCGCCACCAGCTTGGCGGTCACGCCGTGCTGGGCCACCGCCAGGATCTGCCACTGGTTGACCAGGTCGACATAGCGGCGCAGCGGCGAGGTGCTCCACGCGTACTGCGCCACGCCCAGGCCCTCGTGCGGCGCCGGGTAGGTCTGCATGCGGGTGCGGTGCATGCCCCACGCCTTCTGCGTGCGGTAGATGCCCGGCACGCCGTTGTCGGCCAGCAGCTTGCCCCAGGTGCTGTTGGCCAGGATCATCAGCTCGGCCACGATCTTGTCCAGCGGCGAGCCGCGCTTGCGCTGTTCGATGCGCACGCGCTGGCTGCCGTCGGCCTGGTCGTCCAGGTAGAAATTGAAGTCGGCGCGGTTGTGGGTCTCGGGACGCAGGCCGCTGGCCAGGCGCGCCTTCTGGCGCTCGTCGTACAGGTAGCCGGCAAAGTGCCACAGCTGCGTCAGCGCGTCGCGGAACGGGTAATCGCCGGTGCCCGCAGCAAGCGCAGCCTCGGTGATGACATCGTCGAGCAGGTTGTGGCGCAGGTTGGCGGCGATCGGCACCATCTCGGCGCGGGTCTCGCTGCCGGTGATCAGCCACACGGTCGGGTCCACCGTCACGTACAGCGACAGCGCCGGGCACGTGCGCCCTTCCTGCAGCGTGTAGCGCTCCACCACGGCGTCGGGCAGCATGGTGATCTTGTCGCCCGGGAAATAGACCGTGGACAGCCGCTGGCGCGCGACCGCATCGAGCGGTTCACTGCGGCGGATGCCCAGCGCGGGCGCGGCGATATGGATGCCGATGCGCAGCTTGCCGTCGGGCAGCTTGGTCACGGACAGCGCATCGTCGATCTCGGTGGTGGTGACGTCGTCGATGGAGAATGCCTCAACCTCAGCCACCGGCAGGTCGGTGGGCGGCTCGGGCACGTCGGTATCCGGGAAGCCGGTGCCCTTGGGGAAGCACTCCGCCAGAAACTTGGCTTCGTGCAGCGCGCGCGCGCTGGCGACGCCGCCGGCGGCCACCATCAGCCGCATCGGGGTCATGCCCAGCGCGGTGCAGGCGGCGTCCATGGCCTTGAATTCGAGGCTGTTCTTGTCCGGCTTGAACAGCAGCTGCAGCACCTTGTTGCGGAACGTCTCCGGCAGCGTCAGCGCCTTGAGCTGTTCTTCGTACTCGGCCTGCACCAGCGCCTGCTGGCGCTTGCGCTCGAGCGCGGCCAGCGCCGCCTTGAGCTGGTCTTCGGGCGCGCGCTGGTAGCGGCCGCGCCCCTTGCGGCGGAAGTACACCGGGTTGCCGTGCAGCGCCATCGCCAGCGCCGCCTGCTGCACCGGGCCGGGCTCGGCGCCGTAGTACTCGGCGGCCAGCTCGGCAAAGCCGAATTCAGCCTCGGGCGCGCATTCCCACAGGAAGTCCAGGTCGATCTCGGCCATCATGTCGCCGGTCTGGCGCACCAGCTCGATTGCCGACGGCTGCGCGAACTGCAGCAGCACGTCGCGCGACTTGACCTTGGTGCGCTTGCCGGCTGGCAGCTCCACCTGGTAAGCCTCGCCCTGCTGGTTCAGCACGGTGCCGGCGCGGATTTCGCCGCCTTCTTCGAACAGCAACTGCATCGATCGGTACTTTCAGAAATGCGCGGAACCGCGTCTGGCCGCCAAGAGGCAGCGCCGGGGCGGGTCCTGTGGGAGAAATGGTGCAACCGGGCGCCAACGCGTGCGAACGGAAGCGAGTGCGGCGCGCGGGGTGCAAATCGCTGGCCGCGAGCCGCGCCGTATCGATACGGCCCGAGACCTGGAATGATACCGCACCCCGCTCCGGCGGCTGCGGGGGCCGGCGCACCGGCAAGGTGCGTGCACCCGGCCCGCAGTGGTGCGCAGGCTCAGAGCGACATGCCGCCGCTGGCCTCGATCGCCACGCCGTTGACGTAGCTGGCGTCGTCGCTGGCCAGGAAGGCGTAGATGCTGGCGATCTCGGCCGGCTCGGCCAGGCGGCGCAGCCAGCACGACGATTTCATGCCGTCCAGCACCTTTTCCGGCACGGTCTGCAGGATCTCGGTATTGACGAAGCCCGGGCACACCGCGTTCACGCGCACGCCCTTGGGACCCAGCTCGCGCGCCCAGGTCTTGGTGAAGCCGATCACGCCGAACTTGCTGGCGGCGTAGTTGGTCTGGCCGAAGTTGCCGTACAGGCCGACTACGCTGGAAGCGTTCAGGATCACGCCCTTGCCCTGCTCGCTCATCAGGCCGGCCACGGCCTGCGCGCAGTTGAAGACGCCCTTCAGGTTGACGTCGATGACGGCATCGAACTGGGCCTCGGTCATCTTGGCCAGGCGTGCATCCTTGGTGATGCCGGCGTTATTGACGAGGATGTCGACGCGTTCGTGCGCGGCCAGCACGGCGGCCACCATGGCATCGACTTGGTCGCGCCGGGTCACGTCGACGCGGTAGGCCGACACGGTGGCGCCGGTGGCGGCCAGCTTGTCGGCGGCCTCGCGCACGCGCTCTTCCTGCACGTCGCACAGGACGACGATGGCGCCGTCGGCGGCAAAGCGCTGCGCGGTGGCAAACCCGATGCCAGCGGCGGCACCGGTGATGATGGCAACCCGACCCTGCAGTTTCATCTCGTGGTCTCTTTCTTGGTTTCGGTAGTGTGTGTGGAGGGGCTTCGGTCTGTGGTCCGCAAATACCTGGGATGCGGAACCGCCTCGGTCCCCGGGGATGGCCGCGACAGCAGGTCCGGCAGGAACACTTCTGTCACGAGCATGACGCCGCCGCCGCGCCGGAACACCGAGCGCCGCGCCGGCAGCATGGGCAGTGGCGCCATGGCCGGCAGCACGCGCTGCAAGGCCTGGCGCAGCGGATGGTGCGGCAGCAGCCGCGCGAACTGGAACGGCTCGCGCGCCACCGCCGGGTCGACAAACAGCCGACCGCCCAGCGGGCGCTCGCCCAGCCCGCGCAGGAACGGCCAATCGCGGCGCGCGTGGCGGCAGCGCACCACGGTATGGGCAAACACGGCGGGAATGTCGTCGCAGATCAGCAGCACCTCGCGCGTCAGCGCGGGGGTGCGGTCGTGCTGGCCCAGCACCTGCCATTCATCGGCCAGCGGGCGCTGCGGGCGCTGCAGCAGGCGCGCCACGCGAAAGCGCTCCGACGCTGCCACCAGGCGCGCGGTCAGCGAGCCATCGTCACCGGTCACCCAGCGCCGCTGGTTGGGCGTGATGGCTGCATCAAAGGCCAGGTGCGGGCTCCAGCTGCAGCGGCGCGCGGACTGCGCGCTCATGCCGGGCCTGCGCCGGCCGGCACCTTGCCGCCGGGGCCATAGCCGCAGAAGGCGAGCACATCGTCGACGTAGTCGGCAAATTCGCTGATGCCGTGGTCGCTGCCCTCGATTACGCGGATGTTCGCGCCCGGGCAGGCCGCGACCATCTCACGGTAGTCCAGCACCTCGTCGCCGGTGGCGGCGAGCAGGTAATAGCGTCCGGGATCGGTGATGGTGTCCACGCGCAGGTCCAGCAGCTCCTGCAGGTGGCGGCGCTCGACCGTGACCGAGCCACCGCCGTGCCATAGCGGCTGTTCGCCCAGGTACGTTTCCAGGTCGGTCCAGGGGTGGATGGCCGGATTGAGCAGCACGGTCCTGCAGCCATGGCGCTCGCCCAGCCAGCGGGCATAGAAGCCTCCCAGCGACGAGCCGACGATGGCGATCTCCTGGTCGCCGCCGGCCCGCGCGGCGCGGATCGCGGCTTGCGCCTGGGCAATGGCCATTTCGGGCGAGACATTGAGCGTGGGGCAGGCGTAGTAGCGGCCCACGCCCCACTCGCGCATGCGCTCCTGCACCAGCCGGGCCTTGAACGACTGGGGCGAGGAGCGGAATCCGTGCAGGTACAGCAGCATGGTGGTCCTTCCCGCCGGTCAGCGTGCGGCGCCCTGGGCCAGGGCGTCCAGCAGCTTCTGGTGCACGCCGCCGAAGCCGCCGTTGCTCATCACCAGCACGTGGTCGCCCGGCTGCGCCGCGGCACGCACGGACTGCACCAGCGCGCCCAGGTCCTGGAAGGCGGCGGCCTTGTCGCCCAGCGGCGCCAGCGATTCGGCCAGGTCCCAGCCCAGCGCGTCCTTGCCGGCCGGGGCGCCGTAGCCGAACACCAGGTCGGCCTGCTCCAGGCTGGCCGGCAGCTGCGCCTTCATCACGCCCAGCTTCATGGTGTTGGAGCGCGGCTCCAGCACCGCCAGGATGCGGGCATCGCCGACGCGGCGGCGCAGCCCGTCCAGCGTGGTCTGGATCGCGGTCGGATGGTGGGCGAAGTCGTCATAAACGGTCACGCCACCCGCCACGCCGCGCACTTCCATGCGGCGCTTGACGTTGGCAAAGCGGGACAGCGATTCGATCGCCTGCGCGGCCGGCACGCCCACATGGCGCGCGGCGGCAATCGCGGCCAGCGCATTCATGCGGTTATGGGTGCCCTGCAGGTCCCACACCACGGTGCCCTGGACGGCATCGCCAAACCAGACGTCGAAGGCATCCTTGCCGGGCGCCGCAGTGGCGGCAGCATCGCTCTCGCGCCAGTCGCCCACGCCGAACTGCTCGACCTCGCTCCAGCAGCCGCGCTCCAGCACGCGTGCCAGGCTTTCTTCCACGCCGTTGACGACGATCCGGCCCTGGCCGGGCACGGTGCGCACCAGATGGTGGAACTGGGTCTCGATCGCCGCCAGATCCGGGAAGATGTCGGCGTGATCGTATTCCAGGTTGTTCAGGATCGCGGTGCGCGGGCGGTAGTGGACAAACTTGCTGCGCTTGTCGAAGAAGGCGGTGTCGTACTCGTCGGCCTCGATCACGAAGAAGTCCGATTCGGTCACGCGCGCCGAGATGCCGAAGTTCTGCGGCACCCCGCCCACCAGGAAGCCGGGGTTGTAGCCGGCATCCTCCAGGATCCAGGCCAGCATCGACGTGGTGGTGGTCTTGCCGTGCGTGCCGGCCACCGCCAGCACCCACTTGCGCGCCAGCACGTGCTCGCCCAGCCATTGCGGACCGGACACATAGGGCAGGTTGCGGTCGAGGATGGCCTCCATCAGCGGATTGCCGCGCGAGACCACGTTGCCGATCACGAACAGGTCCGGCTCCAGCGACAGCTGGGCGGGGTCGAAGCCCCCGATCAGCTCGATCCCCTGGGCCTCGAGCTGGGTGCTCATCGGCGGGTAGACATTGGCATCGCAGCCGGTGACGCGGTGGCCGGCCTCTTTGGCCAGCACCGCCAGGCCGCCCATGAAGGTGCCGCAGATGCCAAGGATATGAATATGCATGGGTTCCCGGAAAGACTTGAAGCCCGCAGGCGTGGGGATTCGGCACCCGGCGTGGCGCTGCGGCACGGCGGCTGTTTCAGGCCGTGTCTTGCGGTGCGGTGGCCGGGCAGGAAGCCTTCGATTGTACCCGAGCGCCCGCGGCCTTCGCTGCACTGCGGCAGCGCGTGCGCCGGTTGCGCGGGAGCCTCCGGTATCATGGGGCATGACCCGACGCACTGCCCCCGATCCCACCCGCCTGCGCGAGGAAATCGCCCAGGCTGCCGCCCGGATGATTGCCGAGGACGGTGCCGACTACGCCACCGCCAAGCGCAAGGCCGCCCGCCAGGTGCTGGGCGAGCAGCGCGTGCCCGGCGAATGGCTGCCCGACAACGAACAGGTCGAAGCCGAGGTGCGCGCCTACCAGGCGCTGTTCCACGCCGACAGCCAGCCCCGCGTGCTGGCGCTGCTGCGCCGGCTGGCGGTGCTGGCCATGGAAGACCTGGCGCCGTTCCGGCCTTACCTGGCCGGCGCAGTGCTCAACGGCACCGCCACCGAGCACTCCGATATCTATCTGCAGTGCTTCTGCGACAGCGCCAAGGATGCGACGCTGCACCTGATCAACGCCGGCGTGGACTTCGAGACCAGCGAGAGCCGGCATTTTGGCGGCCGCGGCGAGGTCGAGACCCTCAGCTTCCTGTGGAAGGGCCAGTGGCCCGACCGCCGCGAGGCCCGGCTGCTCGCCGGCGAGGTGCGCGCGGAACTGGGTGCCCCAGTCGGCATTCATATAGCACTGTATGATGCCGTCGACGAACGCGGCGCCGTGCGTGCCGACGCCTCGGGGCGCCCGGCCCGCGCCGACGTGCAGGCGGTACGGGCGCTGATGGACGCGCCCGGCGATGCCGACCCGGCCTGACGCCCGCCCCCTAATTCACTGGTCCAAGCCATCCCCATGACTGAAACCGTTTCCTCGCCCGCCCGCCGCTCCCGCCTCTGGCTGTGGATCGCCGTGGCCGTGGTCGCCTGCGCCACCGGCGCACTGGCCGGCCATTTCGTGTTCTCGCCCAAGCCCGCCAGCGACCAGGCGGTGGAAACCTTCTTCCAGACACGCCTGCCCGACGCCACCGGCGCCGACCTGGACCTGGGGAAGTTGCGCGGCAAGACCGTGGTGATCAACTTCTGGGCACCCTGGTGCGGGCCGTGTGTCGAGGAAATGCCGGAGCTGACCGCGCTGCATGAGGAATACAAGAGCCGCCAGGTGGAGTTTGTCGGCATCGGCATCGATTCAGCCGCCAATATCCAGCAGTTCACCACGAAGGTCCCGGTGGCTTACCCGCTGGCCGTGGCCGGTTTTGCCGGCACCGAGCTGTCGCGCAACTTCGGCAACAGCGCCGGCGGCCTGCCCTATACGGTGGTGATCAACCCGGACGGATCGGTGAAGTATCGCAAGATGGGACGGGTGACGGCCGAGGAACTGCGGGCCGTGCTGCCACGCGCCTGAGCGTATTCTTCCGCCAAATTCGCTGAATTTCGGTTTTCTTCAGCGATTTGTTTCATCGGGGCATCAAAACGGCCAGAAAGTGCTCAAAGGGCCGCCAGAGCGTCGCACAAGGTCGCCAAGCCTTGTATCGCGCGCTAGACAAATCCCTCTAAGCTACGGTAATCTCCGCGCAATTTCGTTGATCTGGTCGAGCCGCCGTGACTGCAACCCGCTCCATCCGTCGCTCAGCCCGCTACCGCAAGGTGCTGGTCCTGCATGGGCCGAACCTGAACCTGCTGGGCACGCGCGAGCCGGAAACCTATGGGCACACGACGCTTGCCGATATTGACGCGGCCCTGGCCGAACGCGCGGCAAAAGCCGGCGTTTCGCTGGATACGTTCCAGTCCAACCATGAGGGGGCACTGGTCGACCGCATCCACGCCGCACGCGCGGAAGGGGTCGAGTTCATCATCATCAACCCGGCTGCCTACACGCATACCAGCGTGGCGCTGCGCGATGCCCTGGCCGGCGTGGCGATCCCGTTCGTCGAGGTGCACCTGTCCAACGTGCACCGGCGCGAAAGCTTTCGCCACCACTCCTACTTCTCCGACGTGGCAGTCGGGGTGATCTGCGGGCTTGGCTGGCAGGGTTACCTGCTGGCGCTGGACTATGTGCTGGGCCAGGAGCAGCCGCCACCCGAGAGTTCGGGGAGCTGAACTCCCAAGATTTTTTCGACAACCTGCGCGCGCCGCCCGGCGGCCTGCGCCCGTTGGCGTGCCTCGGCACGGCGGGCGTGGATTTCCGGTGGCCGGCAACACGATTCTTCCGCCGCGGCCCGTCCCGGGCAGCGGCCGGATAACCCGATTCAGGAGGATAAAAAGATGGACCTGCGCAAGCTGAAGACGCTTATCGACCTGGTGGCCGAATCCGGCATCTCCGAGCTGGAAGTCACCGAAGGCGACGGCAAGGTACGCATCGTCAAGCAACCGCCGCAAATCATCGCCGCGCCGATGGCCATGCCGCAGATGCAGGCGCTGCCGCCCGCTGCGGCCNGCGGGGGCCGCCGCACCGGCTGGTGCCGCGGCACCGGCTGCAGAGCCCGCCGCCCAACTGCCCGTCGGCCATGTGGTGACCTCGCCGATGGTAGGCACGTTCTACCGTGCGCCGTCGCCGGGCGCCGCCCCGTTCGTCAACGTCGGCGACTCGGTCAAGGAAGGCCAGACCGTCTGCATCATCGAAGCCATGAAGCTGCTCAACGAAATCGAGTGCGACAAGGCCGGCGTCATCAAGGAAATCCTGGTCGAGAACGGCCAGGCTGTCGAATACGGCCAGCCGCTGTTCGTCATCGGCTGATCCTGACCGGCATGCCACGCCGCATGCTGCCACCGGCCACGCAAGTGGCCCCCGCAGCAGCACCCGCGCGGCATGCCATGGCGTTGTTTGGCGCCAGGGACGTTGTGGGCTTCGCGGCCCGTTCCGTGCAGTTCCATGCAGTTCCGCGCAGTATGGCGGCCACGGCGGCGACAGCCCCCGGGCCGCGCGCCCGGCGTGCCGTTGCGGCGCGCAGCGGGACCGCTACTGTTCTCGCAGAGAGAGACCATGTTTGAAAAAATTCTGATCGCGAACCGCGGCGAAATCGCTCTTCGCATCCAGCGCGCCTGCCGCGAACTGGGCATCAAGACGGTCGTGGTGTATTCCGAGGCCGACAAAGAGGCCAAGTACGTACGCCTGGCAGACGAAGCCGTCTGCATCGGCCCGGCCCCGTCGCCGCTGTCGTACCTGAACATGCCGGCCATCATCTCGGCCGCCGAAGTGACCGACGCGCAAGCCATCCACCCCGGCTACGGCTTCCTGTCCGAGAACGCCGACTTTGCCGAGCGCGTGGAGAAATCCGGCTTCGTCTTTATCGGCCCGACCGCCGACAGCATCCGCCTGATGGGCGACAAGGTGTCGGCCAAGCAGTCCATGATCAAGGCCGGCGTGCCGTGCGTGCCCGGCTCCGACGGCGCCCTGCCCGACGACCCCAAGGAAATCCTGGCGACCGCGCGCCGCGTGGGCTACCCGGTGATCATCAAGGCCGCAGGCGGCGGCGGTGGCCGCGGCATGCGCGTGGTGCACACCGAAGCCGCGCTGATCAACGCCGTCAACATGACGCGTGAAGAAGCCGGCCGCGCCTTCGGCAATCCCGAGGTCTACATGGAGAAGTTCCTCGAGAACCCGCGCCATGTGGAAATCCAGATCCTCGCCGACCAGCACCGCCAGGCGATCTGGCTGGGCGAGCGCGACTGCTCGATGCAGCGCCGCCACCAGAAGGTGATCGAGGAAGCGCCCGCACCGCACATTCCGCGCCGCCTGATCGAGCGCATCGGCGATCGCTGCGCCGAGGCCTGCAAGAAGATGGGCTACCGCGGCGCCGGCACGTTCGAGTTCCTGTACGAGAACAACGAGTTCTACTTCATCGAGATGAACACGCGCGTGCAGGTCGAGCACCCGGTCACCGAGATGATCACCGGCATCGACATCGTGCAGGAGCAGATCCGCATCGCCTTTGGCGAGAAGCTGCGCTTGCGCCAGAAGGATGTGCAGTTCCGTGGCCACGCGATCGAATGCCGCGTGAACGCCGAGGACCCGTTCAAGTTCACGCCGTCGCCGGGCCGCATCACCGCCTGGCACATGCCCGGCGGCCCGGGTGTGCGGGTCGACTCGCACGCGTATGATGGTTACTTCGTCCCGCCCAACTACGATTCGATGATCGGCAAGATCATCACTTACGGCGCCACGCGCGAGCAGGCCATTGCCCGCATGCGTATCGCGCTGTCGGAAATGGTGGTGGACGGAATCCAGACCAACGTGCCGCTGCACCGCGAGCTGATGATGGATGCCAACTTCGTTGAAGGCGGCACCAGCATCCACTATCTCGAGCATCGCCTGGCGGAGCGCGCGAAGGCCTGACGCAACGTTACCCGCAATACACAAGCAGCAAGCAAGGAAGCCCGTGGCATTTCAGGAATGTGTGATCGAAGTGGCGCAGGACCAGGCCGAAGCCTGGTCTGATGCCCTGTTCGACCTCGGCGCGCTGTCGGTCTCGGTGGAAGACGCCGATGCCGACACGCCCGACGAGCAGCCGCTCTTTGGCGAGCCCGGGCTGGAACCGAAGCAACTCGCGTGGAACCGCTCGCGCGTGGTGGCGCTGTTCGGCGACGATGCCGATCCGGCCGTGGTGGTGGCGGCAGCCGCCAACCAGCTGGGCATCGACCCGGTGCCGGCCTACCAGCTGCGCGCGGTCGAGGACCAGGACTGGGTGCGGCTGACGCAATCCCAGTTCGAGCCGATCCGCATCGGCGAGCGCATCTGGGTGGTGCCGTCGTGGCACGACGCGCCCGAACCCGATGCCGTGGTGCTGGAGCTCGACCCGGGCCTGGCCTTCGGCACCGGCAGCCATCCCACCACGCGGCTGTGCATGCAGTGGCTGGAGCAGAACCTGAAGCCGGGCGAAACCGTGCTCGACTACGGCTGCGGCTCCGGCATCCTGGCCATCGTGGCGCGCAAGCTGGGCGCGGGCGACACCGTCGGCATCGACATCGATCCCAACGCGGTGGAAGCATCGCGCTACAACGCCGAGCGCAACCGGGTGGACGCCTCGTTCGCGCTGCCCGAATCGGTGTCCGAGGCCAGCTACGACCTGGTGGTCGCCAATATCCTGTCCAATCCGCTCAAGCTGATGGCCGCCATGCTGAGCGCGCGCGTGCGCGCCGGCGGACGGCTGGTGCTGTCCGGCGTGCTGGAGCGCCAGGCGGATGAAGTCGCCGCGGCCTACGCGCCCTGGCTGCCGCTGACGGTGTGGCGCAGCGAGGAAGGCTGGGTGTGCCTGCATGGCACCCGCGGCACCCGTCCCTGATTCACACCGATGGTCGCCGTCAAGCTAGTCACGCGCTGCCCGGCCTGCCGCACCGCCTTCCGGCTGGTCGCCGACCAGCTGCGCCTGCGCCAGGGCCTGGTGCGTTGCGGCCAGTGCGAAACGGTGTTCGACGCGCGCGAGCACCTGATCGAGATTCCGCTGCCTGCCGACGCTGCGTCATCGGCATCATCGGCGCCGTCTGCGGCAACTTCACCGGCCGCCCCTCCCGCCCCCTCGGCGCCGCCCGCATCGGCTGAAGCCGCGCCTGCGCCGCAGCCTGCCTTCACCCCGACCATCGACCCCGGCTATGACGTGCCGGCGCTGGATGCGCCGACGATGCTGATGTCGTCGCCGGAGGACATGGCCATGCCGGCACCCGCCGGCATGGAAGACGCCGAGATCGAGCAGGCGCTGCGCGAAGCCAACGACGCCGTCGCCCATCGCGATGCACGCGAGGCGGAACGCCAGGCTGCCGGCCCGGATGCGGCCGAGCCCGCCCCCGTCACGGCACCGGAGCAAACCGAGGATACGCCGGCACAGCCGGCCCCCGCGTCCGCCTGGCCGGCACTCGATCACGGCGCGCTCGATACCCCCGCCGTACCGGCGGCACCCCCGGCCGCTGCGGCGACACCGGCAGCGTCGCAACCCGCTGATGTTGACGCTGACGCCGATGCCAAGCCCGCGCCAGTGGCACCCGCTGCCAGCATCCCCAGCGCAAGCGAGTTCCTGCGCGCGGCGTCATCCGATGCCGGGTCCGAGCCGACCGCGTGGCCGGATCAGGCACCGGCCCGCCCCGCCGCCTCGCCCGCCTCGTCCGCCTCACCCACCGTTGGCGACGACGACAACGCCCCCGGCCCCGACACCGGCCAGCCCTCCAGCGTCACCGGCGGCGCCGTCGCGCGCGAGCAGACCACGCGCCGCTGGGCGCGCACCGAAGCACCGGCCGGCCCGGTCTTCGCCCCCGACTTCCTGCGCCATGCGCGTGAGCGCGAGCGCGAACGCCAGCCCCGCAAGCCAGTAGCCGTGCCCCGCTCCGCCTGGCGCGTGGCCGCCGTGGTGCTTGCCATCGCCGCGGCCGTGCAAGTGGTCTACCTGGCACGCAGCCAGCTGGCCGGCCAGTTCCCGATGCTGCGCCCGGCACTCGAGGCCGCCTGCGCACCGCTGGGCTGCGACGTGCCGCCGTGGCGCGACATCGATGCGTTGCGCATCGAGACCTCGCAGCTGCAGCGCCAGGATGAAGACGGCGACACCTACCTGCTGGCGGTCACGCTGCGCAACCTAGGCCGCGCCAGCACCGCCCTGCCCGCGATCGAGCTGGTGATGACCGACCTGCAGGATCAGCTGCTGCTGCGCCGGGTGCTGCAGCCCGCGGAGTACCTAGAGCCGTCGCAAAAGGCCTTTGCCGCGCAGGGTCTTCGCGCGGGCATGGAGCTGCCGGTTCGGGTACGATTCCGGACGCAGCAGGCGCCAGCCAACTATCGCGTGCTGATTTTTTACCCCTGAATCCCTGGCCCGCCGCCGGACCGAATCCGAGTCCGGCGGCAGGCCGCGCCCCCCGCTCCGGACACGAACCGGAAATCCATCAGACAACAAGGAGTAGACATGAGCAACGTCACCCTCGGCGGCAACGCCATCGAAGTCGCAGGCAAGTTCCCGCAAGCCGGCGACAAGGCCCCCGCCTTCTCGCTGGTCGGCAAGGACCTGAAGGACGTCACGCTGGCCGACTTCGCCGGCAAGCGCAAGGTGCTGAACATCGTCCCGAGCCTGGACACCCCGGTGTGCCAGGCCTCAGCGCGCAAGTTCAATGAAGCCGCCAGCGGCCTCGCCAACACCGTGGTGCTGACGATCTCGGCCGACCTGCCGTTCGCCATGGGCCGCTTCTGCACCGCTGAAGGCCTGGCCAACGTGGTGCCGCTGTCGACCATGCGCGGCGCCGAGTTCAAGGGCAACTACGGCGTGGACATCAAGACCGGCCCGCTGGCCGGCGTGACCGCCCGCGCCGTGGTGGTGCTCGACGAGAACGACACCGTCAAGTACAGCCAGCTGGTGCCGGAAATCAAGAGCGAGCCGGACTACGACGCCGCCCTGGCCGCGCTGAAGTAATCAGCGGCACGCCCGGGAACCCGCGGGTTCCCGGACGGCAGCGGCCGCCCGCATCCCGGGGCGGCCGCTTTTTGTTTTCTGCCCGACCGATACTGCCCGCAAGGGCTCCGTTTCACCCAATCATCCCAACACCTGGAGAGAGCATGGCCAGCCTGATCTGCGGCTCCGTCGCCTACGACACCATCATGACGTTCGACGGACGCTTCCGTGAACACATCCTGCCGGACCAGATCCACATGCTGAACGTCTCGTTCCTGGTGCCCGGCATGCGCCGCGAGTTCGGCGGCTGCGCCGGCAACATCGCCTACACGCTGAAGATGCTGGGCGGCGATCCCGTGGTGATGGCCACCGTCGGCGCCGATGCCGAACCCTACCTGGACTACCTGCGCAAGCTGGAGATCGCCACCGGCCACATCCGCGTGCTGCCGGAGACCTTCACGGCGCAGGCCATGATCACCACCGACCTGGACAACAACCAGATCACCGCCTTCCACCCTGGCGCAATGAGCCAGTCGCAGCTGAACCACGTCAAGGATGCGCTGGGCGGCGCCAGCGCGCCGGGCCTGGGCATCGTCGCGCCCGACAGCCGCGAGGGCATGCTGCACCATGCGCGCCAGTTCGCCGAGGCCGGCGTGCCGTTCATCTTTGATCTGGGTCAGGCCATGCCCCTGTTCAACGGGGAAGACCTGCGCGAGTTCGTTGAACTCGCCAGTTACGTGACAGTCAATGACTACGAGGCACAGGTCCTGCTGTCCCGCACCGCATGGACCAGCGCCGAGGTTGCCGCCAAGGTTCGTGCCTTCATCGTCACGCACGGCGAGCGCGGCGCCAGCATCTTTGCCGATGGTCGCCAGTACGCGATTCCGGCGGTTGCGGCCGAGCGCATCGTGGACCCGACCGGGTGTGGCGACGCCTTCCGTGGCGGCCTGCTCTACGGCATTGAAAACGGATTAGACTGGGAAACGACTGGCCGCCTGGCATCGCTGATGGGTTCGGTCAAGATCGCGCAACAGGGTCCGCAGAACCACTGGTTGTCGCGCGAGGAAATCGGCAACCGGTTCCAGTCTGCATTCGGGTACCGCTACGCCTGACCTGCGGCCGGCGCGTGGCTTCTTTTCGGGAAACGACATGAACAACAAGCTACGTGGCGGTGCCGTTGCCGTCCTTGCCGTCACCGCCCTGGTTGCCGGCTGCGCTACGCAATCCAACTCCAACAGCGTCTATGGCACAGGCCAGGCGCAGCGCGAACAGACCGTGCGCTACGGCGTGGTCGAAGGCATCCGCGAGGTCACCATCCAGGGTAACCAGAGCGGCGCCGGCACGCTCGCGGGCGGTGCCATCGGCGGCGTTGCCGCCGGCAGCACCATCGGCGGCGGCAACGGCGCGGTGGCGGCCGGGATCCTTGGCGCGGTGCTCGGCGGCATTGCCGGCAGCGCGGCCGAGAACAAGATCAACCAGCGCCGCGGGCTGGAAATCACCGTGCGCCTGGACAACGGCGAGATGCGCGCGATCACGCAGGAGGCCGACGAAGCCTTCCGCCCTGGCGAGCGCGTGCGGCTGCTGTCCTCGGGCGGCGTGACCCGGGTCACGCACTGAGCCCTCGCGGCCCCGCAGGGCCGCGCCAGGGCGCAGCAAAGCGCGCCGCACCCGCAAGGGTCGCGGCGCTTTTTCTTTTCGGCTTTGCAATTCCGTAACATTGCGGCGGACCGCTCCCGCGTGGGCGCGCGCCCATGAAAAAACCCGCCGGGCGGATGCCATCGGCGGGTCGGCAAGACCTGGTGTCTTGCGGACCGGATACGCAGTATCCGGTCATGCAGGCACGCGCTGCGTGCCGGTGCGGTTCCTTGCGGAACGTGTAAGGTCCACTCCGTGGCGGAGCAGCTTACGGACGGTTGCCCGTCGGGAACGGCCAGGCAGCAGCCGGGTTCAGCGCGGTCTTGGCAGCCGAAGCGGGAGCAACGGCAGGGGCCGCGGCAGGCTTGGCGGCAGCCTTCTTGGCAGCCGGCTTCTTGGCAGCAGCCTTCTTGGCCGGGGCCTTCTTGGCAGCCGGCTTCTTGGCGGCAGCCTTCTTGGCCGGTGCAGCCTTCTTGGCAGCAACCTTCTTCACTGCAGCCTTCTTGGCCGGAGCCTTCTTGGCGACAGCCTTCTTGGCCACGACCTTCTTGGCGGCTACCTTCTTCACTGCGGCCTTCTTGGCCGGAGCCTTCTTGGCTGCAACCTTCTTGGTCGCGACCTTCTTGGCGGCTACCTTCTTCACCGCGGCCTTCTTGGCCGGGGCCTTCTTGGCGGCTGCCTTCTTGGCCGGTGCTGCCTTCTTGGCTGCGACCTTCTTCACAGCGGCCTTCTTGGCCGGTGCCTTCTTGGCGGCCGGTGCTGCCTTCTTGGCGGCTACCTTCTTCACAGCAGCCTTCTTGGCGGCCGGCTTGGCGGCCTTCTTAGCCGCCGGCTTTTTCTTTGCAGCAGTTGCCATGGATAACTCCTTCACTAGAGAGTGAATATCGAATGACCTAAGTTGGCGACCCGACCGACCCGAGGCGCACTACAGCAGCGCGGCCCCAGTCGAGCGAGCGATTCATCGGCGTGCGGCCCGACCACTGCTGCACGCTAATGAATTTGGTTGCAGGCGCACCGCCCCTGGCGGTGACTTGGCGGCCGGAGCGAGCCCGCAAGCGGGTCTCGGGCACGTGCCGCGCCCTGGAATATTCGATCAGCCCGCACCGCCCGTTGAGCCGGCGCACGGCCAGAAATGAGGAGATATCGGACAGCTGGCCTGCGGTGCGGGCTTGGCCTCGCGCACGGCAGGCGGCATTCATTCGGTGGTAGCGGGTCCAACCCGTTAATGGACCAAGGGAGACTGCACGCGTTTTAAGAAGCCGATCCGGCCTGGTCTGCGTCAAAGTTCTCGTGCTCCTCAGCTACTACCTTCGTCACTGCATCGAAGCGCGCATCGCGCTCGTCGTTCCATCTTGCTTCCTGCTTCTCTGCAATGAAGTGAGACTCTTGTCAAGGCGAATCATAATTCGTTTGCACGATGATGTTAAGAAAAAAGTGCAAAAAAACTTGCCTGCGTATATCGCTCGAACTAGTTCTCACGCGCAGTGTCACGACGACGTTGCCGATGGCATCGCAACGCGTCGCTCGCACGCCGGTGCCGATGCTCGTTTCGCACGCTCGCGCACGCCGCGCGACACCCCATCGCACGCACCGCGCATCGCAGCTTTTACACACCGCGACAGACCCTGACGACCAGCATCGCAACGCGCGCCTGACGACTGCGCAATGCCGCTGCGCGCGTCATCGCGTTTTCCGAAAAGCCGCATGGACAAAGGCTTTGCGGGCGATGCACCGATACGCGTGCGGCTGCCGTCGACTGGCGCGGACACGTTCCTGATCGCGCGCGCGCCGCGCTGCGCGACACTCGCCCTGCATGCTTTACACAGTCGGCAGCGCACGCACGCGCCGCCATGCGAGCAAGCCTCGGCCATGCTCGCTTCGCGCTTCGCGCGCCACCGTCGCACACACCGTCCAAGAGTGATGCGTGCACGCAACGGTTTGCATCGACGCAACAGCGCGAAGGCATCGCGAGGTCATCAAAGCGTTGCGATCGAGCCAAGCCACGACGCTCGCGAAGCATCGCGGCAACACTTCGGCAGACGCTTCGATCAAGCCATCGGCATGGGTGTTCGATCCGCGCGCTTGCCGTGCGATCCGGATCGCGCGCGCCGTGCCTCACGTGTTCGCGCTCTCACCCTCGCCACTCTCCGCACCACTCGCCTCGCCCTGCCGGCAGCGCGTCGTACGTCCGCTTAGAGGATTGCTTCAGCGCCCGTCCGCCGGCGCCTTTTGCTGCATCACAATAACCCGCAAACGGCGGCTGCATGCGGCTTTCCGGGTAGCAGGCGATGGCGGCGGAAAGGCGCGCGCCGCGCCGCGCCGGATTGCGGCGCGCTCCCGGCGCCAGTAGATTGGCGTGGCTACGAACCTCAAAGGAGACATCATGCGCATCCATTCCCCCCTTGCTTCGACCCTGCGCGCCGCCGTGCTTGCCGCCACCCTGCTCGGCAGCGCCGCGGCGATGGCGCAGGCCACGCCCAGCGGCATTTGGAAGACCATCGACGACAACACCGGCAAGCCGCGCGGGCTGGTGGAGATCACCGAGAAGAACGGCGTCTTCAGCGGACGCCTGGTCAAGACCTTCGTCGAGAGCGACGGCAAGCCGCGCGTGTGCGACAAGTGCACCGACGCACGCAAGGACCAGCCCGTCATCGGCATGACCATCCTCTCCGGCCTGCGCAAGACCGGCGACAACGAGTGGAGCGGTGGCGAGATCCTCGATCCGGAGAACGGCAAGGTCTACAAGAGCAAGATGTCGCTGGCCGAGGACGGCAACAAGCTCAGCGTGCGCGGCTTCATCGGCATCAGCCTGATCGGCCGCACCCAGACCTGGGAGCGCGACCACTGACCCTGCCGGCACGGCGCGGGACTCAGGGTTTCTCCGGGGCATGCCGTTGCGTGTGCTCAGCCGAAGCAGAAACGGCAGTCGAAAAAAAACCGGGCGGTTCATCACCGCCCGGTTTTTTTGTCCACGATGCTGCGCTTTACATCCGGTAGCGCAGGGTGGCCATCACGCTGCGCGGGGCACCCGGCATGTTCAGGTTGGGGCTGGTGCCATGCGCGGACACGACGTAGCCCTTGTCGAACAGGTTGTACAGGTTCAGCTGCGCCTCGAAGGCGCCGCGGCGGTACCAGGCCATCGCATCGGCGGTGACATAGCCGGGCAGTGTCACGGTGTTCAGCGGGTCGGCATAGCGCGCGCCCACCAGGTTCAGGCCAGCGCCAACGCCGAAGCCGTGGCCCAGGTCCTTGGTCAGCCAAGCGTTGCCGGAGTGGCGCGGCGTGATGGTGGCGCGCTTGCCCTGCAGCGCGGCGGTGGACTTGGTGACGGTGGCATCCAGGTAGGCGTAGCCGGCCAGCATGCGCCAGCCGCCGCCGAGTTCAGCCGCGCCGGAGATCTCGATGCCGTCGGTGCGCTGTTCGCCGATCGGCAGCAGCGCCGTGTTGGTGGCGTTGGCGATCTTGATATTGCTGCGCTCCAGCCTGAACACCGAGATCGTCGTGCTCGCCTTGCCGTTCAGCCAGTCGTACTTGGCGCCCACCTCGGTGTTGTTGGTGGTCTCCGGTGCCAGGTCGGCATTGTTGGCCGCCAGCGCGAAAGCCTCGCCGGAGGGCTGGAACGACTTGCTCCACGACACGTAGTACGACTGCGCCTTCGACGGCTGCCACACCAGGCCGGCGCGCGGGCTCCAGGCGGTGTCGGTGCGCGACAGGTTGCGCTGGCCGGCGATGCGGTTCTGCGTCTCCTGCTGGAAGTTGTCGTAGCGCACGCCCAGCAGCGCCTTCCACTGCTCGCTGAAGGTGATCATGTCCTGGGTGTAGAACGCCAGGGTATTGAACACGCCAAGGTTCGACGTGCCCGGCGTGCCGGGTGCCTGGCGCGGCAGCGCCACCAACACCGGGTTGAACAGGTCGAAAGCGATCGGCAGGCCGTTGGCCCCGACCACCGGCTTGGTGTTGTTGACCTGGTCCTTGTTCTGCTGGCCGATCTCCATGCCGTACAGGATCTCGTGCTTCATGCCCAGGAAGGTGGCCTTCTGGGTCAGGTCGGTCTGGTTGAACCAGCCATGTTCCTCGCGGCGGACATTGCCGTGGTTCATGGTGAGGGTGCGCGCCGCCTCGTTCACCGTGTTGGTCAGCGTGTTGTTGCGGTCCAGCGAGTAGTGGTAGTAGCGCGTGGCGTTGCGGATCGACCAGTTCTCATTGAAGCGATGGTTGACCGTGGCGGTGCCGGAGAACACGCGCGACTGCGAATAGTCGGCATCGCGCGCATTGGCCGCGCCGTAGTAGCGCGAGGCCGGCACGTCCACCGGGCGCCCCTTGTAGGCCGGGATGCCGAAGTCGGTCACGCGGCGGTCTTCCAGGTAGTCTGCCTGGAACAGCACGGTGGTTTCGGGCGCGATGCGCAGCTCCAGCGACGGCGCGATCGCCGAGCGGTCCAGGAACTGCTGCGAGCGGTAGCTGTTGGCCTTCTCCACCGCGCCGGTCACGCGGAAGGCGGCGGCGCCATCGGCAAACACGCGGCCCACGTCGGCTTCGGCGCGGCGGTCGGCCCACATGCCGTAGCTGAGCGCAAAGTCGGTGACGTCGATGCCCGGCTTCTTGCTCACGCGGTTGATCAGGCCGCCCGACGAGCCGCGCCCGTACAGCACCGCCGCCGGTCCCTTGATGACTTCGACGCGGTCGACATTGGACATGTCGCGGAAGTACAGCGCATCGTCGCGGATGCCGTCGACGAACTGGTCGGCAATGGCGGAAAAGCCGCGGATCGACACCTGGTCGCGCTGGCCGTCGCCGTGGGAGAACGACACGCCCGGCACGTTCTTCAGCGCATCCTGCATCGAAGTGGCGTGCTGGTCGCGCATGACATCGGCGGTAACCACGTTGACGGTCTGCGGGATGTCGCGCAGCGGCGCCTCGGTCTTGGTCGCGCTGACCGCATTGGGCGGGTTATAGCCGGTGCCAAGCTCGCGGCTGACGTCTGCCCTGACCGTGACCTCAGGCAACTGCGCCGAAGCGCCTGGCGCGGCCTGGGCCCACGCCAGCATCGGTTGAAATACGAAGCCCCCCGCCACCGCGGCACAGATCGGGTGAAGTTTTATTCTCATTTCCCTGTAATCGCCTGTAATAGTTTTGAAAACGCGGGCGCATTATCGATTACAGGATTGTCAGGGTCAACGAGATTGCGAATTATTCCCATTCTCGGTCAATATATGTTGCGTTCGGCACAAGCCTGAGCCGGCGCTGCCATTCCTGTGCCGGATCCAGAACTTCAGCAACGCACTCCCTACACCAGCTGCCCGGCAAGTGCATCGCGCGCCTCGGCAACGAACGCTGACTCCCCGCGCCGCGCGGGCAGCAGGAAGAACTCCGCCTCAGGCAGCCGCGGCAGCCCCAGCCGTGCAATGGTGGCGGCGTCCAGCGGCGCCACGCCGGGGCCGATTGCCGACGCATTCAGGCACGACAACCCCAGCCCCGCCGCCAGCGCCAGGTGCAGCCCCGCGACGCCCGACGCCGAGTGCGCAATCTCGAACGGAAGGCGCTTGCGCAGCAGCAGCTGCACCACGTACTGATGCAGCGAGCAGGTATCGGGCAGCACCACCAGCGGCAGCGTCGCGGGCAGGCTGTCGGCCTCGACAGGCGCGGCGACCCAGGCCAGCGGCTCACGCCGCAGCACCGTGCCGCGCGTGCCCTGCCCGCGCGTGCCCGGCAGGCGCATGCTGAGGCCGATATCGAAGGTGTCCATCTCCGCGGCGGCATCGATCGCCGCGCTCTTCATCACCGTCACGTGCAGGCGCAGGTACGGGTAGCGCTCGCGCAGTCGCCGCAGCATGCCGGCGATCTCGCCCGGGCGGAAGTAATCGGTCACGGCCAGCCGCAGTTCGCCCGCCAGCGCGTGGCCGCGCAGCTCCTGCAGGGCCAGCTCGTTCAGCGCCAGGATGCGCCGCGCGTGTTCCAGCAGCCGCTCCCCTGCCGGCGTCGGCACCGCGCCATGCCGGCCGCGCGACAGCAGCGGCACGCCGGCGCGCTCCTCCAGCTTGCGCAGCTGCTCGCTGACCGAGGACTGCGACAGGAACAGCCTGGGCGCCGCCGCCGACAGGCTGCCGCTGTCCGCGACCGTGACAAAGGTGCGCAACTGGTCGGTTTCGAATCCACGCATGGCAAGGCTCCGGCAAGGGTGGCGTTACTTCGGATAATCCGATGGTTTTCATCGAATATTCCCGCTTTTCCGATATTACACCGCCGCCTACCATGGCATCACCCACCCACGAAAAACCAAGGAGCCAGCCATGCCCCACATCGTCCTGCACCTGTCCGGCCAACCCGACGCCGCCCTCACCCGCCGCAGCGCCAGGGCGATTGCGGACCTGACCGAGCGCGTGCTCGGCAAGAAGCGCGACGTGATTGCCGTCACGGTCCAGTACATCCCGCACGACAGCTGGATCATCGCCGACGTGCCGCTGTCGGAGCAGGGCCGCAACGCCTTCCACCTGGACATCAGCGTGACCGATGAAACCAACACCAAGGCGGAGAAAGCGCAGTTCATCGAGGCCGTGTTCGAGACCATGTCGGGGCTGCTGGGCAAGCTGCATCCAGTGTCCTACGTGCACGTGATCGACGCCCGCGCCGCGGCCTACGGCTACGGCGGGCGCACGCAGGAGTATCGCCACCAGCACGGGTGAAACGGGACACCTCCTTCATGCCGGCCGCTGTCATCTCAGTGCCGCGGCGAGACCAGAGGTTTCGCCGCGGGCCAAGCTGTGGCACAGTCGCCCGCTGATCCCTTTTCCTGACGGACTGACAGAGACAAGGCGCCACAAGCGCCAGCCCCCGCGCGGCAAACGGACCGCACCTCAGGACAAGGCAACCCTGAAGGAGATCCGATGTCGTTTCTGATCGTGCTGGCAGCCCTTGCCTTTCTGATGTTCGCCGCGTACCGCGGCTACAGCGTGATCCTGTTCGCGCCCATCGCCGCGCTGGGCGCGGTGCTGCTGACCGACCCGTCCGCGGTCGCACCGGTGTTCACCGGCATCTTCATGGAGAAGATGGTCGGCTTCGTGAAGCTGTATTTCCCCGTGTTCCTATTAGGCGCGGTGTTTGGCAAGGTGGTTGAGCTGTCCGGCTTTTCCGAGTCCATCGTCGCCGCGGCGATCCGCTATATCGGGCGCTCGCGCGCCAATGCGGTGATCGTCACGGTGTGCGCGCTGCTGACCTATGGCGGCGTGTCGCTGTTCGTGGTGGTGTTCGCGGTCTATCCGTTCGCGGCCGAGCTGTACCGCCAGAGCAACATCCCCAAACGGCTGATGCCGGGCGCGATCGCGCTGGGCGCGTTCTCGTTCACCATGGATTCGCTGCCGGGCACGCCGCAGATCCAGAACATCATCCCCACCAACTTCTTCAACACCACCTCCTGGGCCGCACCGGTGCTGGGCGTGGCCGGCTCGCTGTTTATCCTGGTGGTGGGCCTGAGCTACCTGGAATGGCGCCGCCGTGGCGCCGCCGCGCGTGGCGAAGGCTACGGCACCAACCTGCGCAACGAGCCCGAGCGCAGCCAGTCCGGCAAGCTGCCGCACCCGCTGCTGGCGCTGCTGCCGCTGGTGGTGGTGGGCGTGGCCAACTTCTGGCTGACGCGGATGATCCCGTTCTGGTATGGCCCTTCCAACAGCGTGGCGCTGCCCGGCCTGCCCAATCCCGTGGAAACCAAGATCGCCAGCGTGACCGCGATCTGGGCAGTGGAAGGCGCGCTGCTGCTGGGCATCGCCGTGGTGCTGGTGACCGCCTTCGGCGCCCTGCGCGAGCGCTTTGCCGAGGGCACCAAGGGCGCCGTCGGCGGCGCGCTGCTGGCGTCGATGAACACCGCATCGGAATACGGCTTCGGCGGGGTCATCGCCGCGCTGCCCGGCTTCCTGGTGGTCAGCGACGCGTTGCGCGCGATCCCTAACCCGCTGGTCAATGCCGCGGTCTCGGTCAGCACGCTGGCCGGCATCACCGGCTCGGCCTCCGGCGGCATGAGCATTGCGCTGGCGGCGATGTCGCAGACCTTTATCGCGGGCGCGCAGGCCATGCAGATCCCGCTGGAAGTACTGCACCGCGTGGTGTCGATGGCCAGCGGCGGCATGGACACGCTGCCGCACAACGGCGCCGTGATCACGCTGCTGGCGGTGACCGGCCTGACGCACCGCGAGTCCTACCGCGATATCTTCGCCGTCACACTGATTAAGACTGCCGCGGTGTTCTTCGTCATCACCGTGTATTTTCTGACCGGACTGGTCTGAAGCAATCCCGGCCCACGCGGCTTGTACATTCCAGGTGTTGTTAACTAGTGTGGTTGGGTGCCGCCCGGCACCTGACCCGGCAAACCAGGAAGCCGACACATGAAACAAGTCACCCTGCCCGACGGCGAGCGCGTCCCGGCGCTCGGCATGGGAACGTGGAATATGGGCGAGTCGCGCGCCGCGCGCGCCGAAGAAATCGCCACGCTGCGCCTGGGCCTGGACCTTGGAATGCGGCTGATCGATACCGCCGAGATGTATGGCGAGGGCCAGTCCGAGGAGATGATCGGCGAGGCCATCGCCGGGCGCCGCGACGAGGCCTTCCTCGTCAGCAAGGTCTATCCCTTCAACGCCAGCCGGCGCGGCACCGTGCAGGCCTGCGAGCGCAGCCTGAAGCGGCTGCGCACCGACCACATCGACCTCTATTTACTGCACTGGCGCGGCGGCGTGCCGCTGGAAGAGACGGTGCAGGCCATGGAGGCGCTGCAGCGCGACGGCAAGATCCGCCGCTGGGGCGTGAGCAACCTGGACCTGTCCGATCTGCAGGAGCTGTGGGACGCGCCGGGCGGCGACCGGCTGGCCACCAACCAGCTGCTGTACAACCTGGGCCGGCGCGGCATCGAGTGGGACCTGCTGCCGTGGCTGCGCCAGCGCGGCGTGCCGGTGATGGCCTATTCGCCGATCGAGCAGTCACGCCTGCTGGGCAACCCCGGGCTGAAGCGCTTTGCGCGCGACCACGGCATGACGGAGGCACAGGCGGCACTGGCCTGGCTGCTGGCGCAGGACGGCGTCATCGCCATCCCCAAGACCGGCCGGCGCGAGCGCCTGCAGGAGAACCTGGGCGCGCTGTCGCATACGCTGTCGGCCGCCCAGCTGGCCGAACTCGACCGCATCTTCCCGCCGCCCGACGGCCCGGGCCCGCTGGAAATGCTCTGACCAGGCTGCCGGGCGCGTGCCCTCAGGGCACGCGGGCCACGTAGCGCTCGCGCTCGACGTAGCGCACCAGGTAGCTGCGCGCCTTCTCGCGGGTGTCGGTGGTCACGCGCGCCGCTGCCTGGCGGGCGCTGCTCTTGCCGTGCGACGACGACATCTGCGCATCCAGGTAGGTGCGGAAGGAATCATGCATGGCGTCCAGCTCAGGCTGGCACGCGGCCAGCGCCAGGTTGGCCACATCCTTGGGCTGGCCCTTGGCCGACAGGTTGTCGTTGGCCTTCTTCTGGGCGCAATCCATGTATTTGGCGCGCAGCGCCTGCCAGCCGCTGCTGTCGGCGGCCGACTGTGATCCGGCACCCGCGGCGCCGGCGTCATTGGAAGAACCCGAAGGATGTGAAGCGCACGCGGCCAGGAAGGCCAGCGGCAAGGCGGTCAGGAGTTTTTTCATGGCGGGATGATGCTGTCACGGCGCATTGGCCACCCCATGTTTAGCCATGGGACGTTCCGGGCGCAAGACTGGCTATTCTTGCCGCGAATGGCCCCCCGCACCACCTTCGTCACAAATGGAAACGTCTCTGCGCGGTCCGGTATTTGCCCGGGTGCTTCCGGCGCCTATGCTTCAAAGACGACAACAACACCAAGGAGACGAGATGAAACGTCGAACCTTCCTTTCGGCCAGCGCGGGTCTGGCCCTCGGCAGCCTGGCCCTGGGTGCCTGCACCACCACCAAGCCCGACGCCCCCAGCGACAAGGCCGCGCGCCGGCGCGAGCTGGACTCCGGCGTGGACGGCACGCTGTCGCGCCTGTACAGCTCGGTCCAGGGCTCGCGCGAGCTGGGCAACCGCGCGCGCGGCATCCTGGTGTTCCCGAAGACGCTGTCGGCCGGCTTTATCGTCGGCGGCGAGTATGGCGACGGTTCCCTGCGCTCGGGCGGCGCCACGCGCGGTTATTACCGCCTGGTCTCCGGCTCGGTCGGCTGGCAGATCGGTGCGCAGTCCAAGTCCGTGATCCTGATGTTCCTGACGCAGGACGCCTACGACAAGTTCGTGCGCAGCGAAGGCTGGACCGCGGGCGTCGATGCCACCGTAGCCGTGGCAACGGTTGGCGCCAGCGGCGTGCTGGACACCAACACCGCCCAGCAACCCATCGTCGGCTTCGTCATGACCAATGTGGGCCTGATGGCGGGCCTGAGCCTCGAGGGCAGCAAGATCACCAAGCTCGACCTGTAAGGGCGGGCTTCCGGTGACCGCCGCGTGGCCTGCGTGCCGCGCGGCGCCCTTATTTTTCGCGTCCGCGCGCCGCGAACGGATAGAATTCGTCCCTTTGGCCGAATTCCCATGTGGTTCAAGAATCTGCAGGTCCATCGTTTCTCCGCCCCGTGGTCGCTGAGCGCCGACGAGGTTGAAGCCAGCCTGGCGAAGCACGCCTTCTTCCCCGGTACCAGCCTCGAAATGCAGACGCAGGGCTGGGCCTCGCCGCGTGACAACGGCCAGCTGGTCCATACCGTCGGCCGCCAGATGCTGCTGACGCTGCGCACCGAAAAGAAGCTGCTGCCCACCACCGTGGTCAACCAGGTTACGCGCGCGCGCGCCGCGGAAATCGAAGAGCAGCAAGGCTACAAGCCGGGCCGCAAGCAAATGAAGGAACTGAAGGAGCAGGTCACCGAAGAACTGCTGCCGCGCGCCTTCAGCATCCGCCGCGACACGCGTGTGTGGATCGACCCGGACAACGGCTGGCTTGCCATCGACGCCGCCGCCACGGCTAAGGCCGATGAAGTGCGCGGCATGCTGTTCAAGGCGCTGGATCCGCTGCCGCTGGTCAACCTGCACGTCAACCAGTCGCCGGTGGCGGCCATGACCGAATGGCTGGCGGGCGATGCGGCACCGGGCGGCTTCAGCGTCGACCAGGAAATCGAGCTGCAGTCCGGCGCGGAAAGCAAGGCCACCGTGCGTTACGTGCGCCATCCGCTGGACCCGGAAGACCTGCGCCGCCATATCGCCGCCGGCAAGCGCTGCACGCGCCTGGCGATGACGTGGAACGACCGCGTCTCGTTCGTGCTGACCGACGGGCTGGTGGTGAAGAAGGTGGCGCCGCTGGACGTGATCAAGGAACAGGCCGACGGCACGGCGCACGATGAAGACGAGCGCTTCGACGCCGATTTCACCATGATGGCCGGCGAACTCTCCGGCATGCTCAGCGACCTCACCGAGGCGCTGGGCGGCGAGCGCAAGGCGTAAGCCGAGTCTCCTGCAGGAACCGTGGCGCTGTTGAAGGACAGCGCCACGCAGGCGGTTACTCCACCCAGTTCACCTTCGGGAACCGCTTTGCGAATCCCTCCGGCATCGCCACCACTTTCTTTCCCACGTAGTCGAAGAAGACAAAGCCCGACTTGGCCATCGCGATCAGCGTGCCGTCGGCCGGCCGCGTGATGCGGAAGATGATGTCGCCGCCGTACTTGTTGAAGTCCATCACCCCCACCTCGAACTGCAGCTGGTCGCGCGCATGCGCCTCGTTGCGGTACATCGTGGCCAGGTCGGTCACGATGATGCCGACGCCTTCCTGCCGCACATCCTCGCTGCCGAATTCATACAGGAACCGCGCCCGCGCCTCGGAGATCATCGAGATCATCGAATCGTTGGCAAGGTGGTTGGCCGAGTTGATGTCGGTCACGCGCACGGTCAGGTGCGTGGCGTAGCAGAACTGGTCGGCAGGCAGGTCGAGTTTGAGGCGGGCCATGATGGAACAAGCAAAAAATGGATCGAACGTCGCACGGGATCATGCAGGCAAAACGCAAGGCCGGCGGCAAGGCGCCCATCATAAGGGATGCGCCGATTCGGATTGAGGCACTGCAGCATAGGCTGCCGCGCCCCTCATCCGGGTAAGTACCCCCCAACGTTTTCGTCCATCCCGCCGATGCCGCGGCCTGGCGCAAACTCGTACGCTGCATGTTGCTGTGGCCCTGGCGCATTGACGCTCTGTGCCGCGCACCGACACGTTGTCAACGACTGGAGGAAACACGATGCAAGCCGACCGCCGCAAAGCCCTGCACTGGCTGGGAGCAGGTTCCCTCGCCGCCACCGCCTCGACCCTTGGAATCAGCCGGGCGTGGGCCCAGCAGGCTTACCCGTCGCGCCCGGTGCGGCTGGTGGTGCCCTACCCGCCCGGCGGTGCCACCGACGTGCTGGCGCGCGCGCTGGGCGATCCGCTCAGCAAGCTGTGGCAGCGCCCGGTGATCGTCGAGAACCGACCCGGCGTGGGCGGCATGATCGGCGCCGACGTGGTCGCCAAGGCGCCGGCGGACGGCTACACCCTGCTGCTGGCGCTGCCCAGCCTGGTGCAGACGCCCTATATGGTGGCCAAGCCGCCGTTCGACCCGCTGCGCGACCTGACCGCCATCGGCCAGCTGTGCACCACCAGCCTGGTGCTGACCGCCAGCAGCACCATGCCGCGCACGCTGCCGCAGATGATCAGCCTGGCCAAGTCCCAGCCCGACAAGTATTCCTATGGCACCTATGGCATTGGCACCGGCGCCCATCTCTACATGCAGGTCTTCCTCAAGGGCGCGGGCGCCCAGCTGGTCCATGTCCCGTACAAGGGCGAAGCCCCCATCGCCACCGACCTGATCGGCGGCCAGATCTCGCTGGGAACGCTGTCGCCGATGACCGTGCGCCAGCATGCGCGCACCGGCAAGCTCCAGCCGCTGGCCGTTACCGGCAATACCCGCGCGCCGATGCTGCCGGATGTGCCGACCTTCCAGGAACTCGGCTACAAGGGGCTGGACGGCCCGGCCTGGTTTGGGTTGTTCACCACCGCCGGCACGCCGCAGGCCATCGTCGACAAGGTCTCGGCCGATGTGGAAACGGTGATGGCCGCGCCGGACATCCGCCAGCGCCTGGCCGAGCTGGGGCTGATCGTCAAGACGACGCAGCCTGCCGCTTTTGCGGCTGCGACCCGGGCGGATCAGGCGTACTGGGGCAACGTGATCAAGGAGAACAATATCCGGCTGGACTGAGGCATTGCGCCGCTGGCGTCTGCTCAGATGCCGGCTTCCCCGCACCAGCGCACCAGCGCGTCGCGGAAGTCGCGGCACAGCGGCGACAGGTAGGCGCTGGATCGCCAGAACACGGCCAGCTCATACTGCCAGCACATGCCGTCGCCCTCTACCGCCTCCAGCCCCTGCGCCACCGCCTGGCCCAGCAGCCGCTGCGGCATGATGCCGAGCAGGTCGGTGTTGCGCAGCAGGTCGGCAAACGACACCGATGAACTGGTGCTTTCCACGGTCACGCGCGGCGGCGGCAGGCCCCGGCTGGTGAAACGCCCCTCGAAGCCGCTGCGCACATAGAGCGAGGTGGCGGGCGCCACCCAGTGCTCGTCCACCAGATCGGCCAGCGAGCGGAAGCGCGCACGCCGCGGATGTCCCGCGCGCGCCACCACCTGCAGCGTCAGCGCGCCCAGCGGCAGGTACTCGAGGCCATCGGTTTCGCCGTCCGGCATGGCGGCGCAAACCAGGTCCACCTCGCCGCCCTGCAGCGCGGCCATCAGTTGCGGGCTCAGGTGCGTGACGATCGAGAACCTGGCCAGCGGCCGGCTGGCCAGGAACTGCTCAAGCAGCGGCGAGAACAGCGACGGCACCACGTGCGGCAGCGTCGCCACGCGCACCTGGCCAACGCGCGCCTGGCGCTCGTCGTTGATCTCGCTCTCCATGTCGTCATTGGCCAGCACGATGCGCCGCGCGTGCGCCAGCAGCTTGTGGCCCACCGGCGTCAGCATGACGCCGCGCGGCATGCGCTCGAACAGCTGCAGCCCGGCCTCTCCCTCCAGCCGCGCCAATACCTTGGACAGCGACGACTGGGTCAGCCCCAGCGTGCCGGCCGCCTTGTGCAGGTTGCCGTGCTCCGCCACCGCCAGGAACAGTCTGAGGTCTTCGGTCTTCATGCGGCGATTCCTGTGGTTGGCCGATATAGCGCGATGTTGCCGGGGTGGCGGGAGCATTTTAGTCCGCGATTCCGGTTCGGAATCGGTTTGCCGGGCGCCGGCATCAATGCGCGCGGACATGAGCCATAGACTTTTCCGCACGCAGCACAGGACGGCGATCACGCAGAGCCCGGACCACACGGGACGCTTCGAACGCATCCGGCAACCAGCCCGCCCGCGCTGCCGCAGACCAGACAAGGAGACCACATGCCCCGCCCACCCGACGCCCGCCGGCGCGCACTGCTCAAGGCCATGCCGGCCGCTGCGCTCTTCCCGGCCATGCTCAGCCTGCCCGCCACCGTGCGCGCCCAGGCCTGGCCCGCGCGCCCCATCACCCTGATCGTGCCCTTCACCGCCGGTGGCGCCACCGACGTGCAGATGCGCGCGCTGTGCCTGGCGGCGTCGAAGACCCTGGGCCAGCCGATCGTGATCCAGAACCAGCCCGGCGTCAGCGGCACGCTGGGGCCGGCCGCGATGGCGCGCAGCGCGGCGCGCGACGGCTACACGCTGGCGCTGATCACGCCGGCGCTGTTCCGCCTGCCGCACCTGCAGCCGGTGAACTACGACGCGATCAAGGACTTCACCTACATCATCGGCCTGACCAGCTATGTGTATGGGATCTCGGTGCCAGCGGGCTCGCCTTGGAAGCGCTTTGGCGACTTCGTCAAGCACGCGCGCGCCAACCCCGGCAAGGTCAACGTGGCATCGGTCGGCACCGGCTCGCTCGGCCAGATCACCGTGCGCCGGCTGGAACAGCAGGCCGGCATCAAGCTCAACTTCATCCCCTTCAAGGGCGGCGCCGATGCGTTGTCCGCGCTGCTGGGCGGCCATGTCGACGTGATGATCGAAGCCGGCTGGGGCGCCATGGCCGAAGCCGGCAAGGTGCGCCTGCTGGCCGTGGCCGAGCCGCAGCGCCTGAAGCGCTGGCAGGCCGTGCCCACGCTGCGCGAGCTGGGCTACGACATCACGGTGCAGTCCGAAGTCGGCATCGCCGGCCCGCGCGCGCTGGACCCCGCCGTGGTCGCCACGCTGCACGATGCCTTCCGCCAGGCCACATCGGACCCGGCCTACCTGCGCGCGCTCGAATCCGAATCGATGCCCAACCGCTACATGAATACCGCCGATTACCAGCACTACGCCGCGTCGCAATTCGCCAGCGACAAGCGGCTGGTGGCCGAACTCGGCATCCGGCTGGACTGAGCCCCACGCACGCCAAGGAGCCATCGCATGAGCGAAGCCGATCCCATCCGCCCCGCCGCCATCTCTGACGCGGAGTGGGCCACCCGCATCGAGCTGGCCGCGCTGTACCGCGCCATCCACGGGTACGGCATGACCGACCTGATCTACAACCACATCACCGCGCGCGTGCCGGGCGAGCCTCATCACATCCTGCTGAACCCCTACGGGCTGCTGTACCAGGAAGTGAACGCGTCCAGCCTGTACAAGATCCACCTGAACGGCGATATCGTCTACCGGCCCGAGGGCGATGCCGGAGAGCTTGGCCTGAACCCAGCCGCCTACGTGATCCACACCGCCGTGCACGCCGCGCGCCATGACGCGCTGTGCGTGCTGCACACGCATACGCGGGCATCGTCGGCGGTATCGGCGATGGCCTGTGGCCTGCTGCCGGTGTCGCAGCATGCGCATATGTTCTACGGGCGCATTGCGTACCACGACTTCTCCGGCCCGGTGGTCGACCTGGCCCAGCAGGGCCAACTGGTGCAGGACCTGGGCCAGCACAACGCGATGATCCTGCGCAATCACGGCCTGCTGGTATGCGGGCGCACCATCGCCGAAGCCTTCTTCAACATCTACTGGCTGGAAGCGGCCTGCAAGATCCAGGTCGATGCCATGGCCGGCGGCGAACTGGTGATGCCGTCGCAGGAATCGCTGGAAGCCAGCCGCAAGGCCTTCGGCCGCGTCGCCATCCGCGGCGACCGCGAATGGGCGGCGGTGCGGCGCGAGCTGGACCGCATCGACCCGTCCTACCGGAACTGACCCCGCATTCGAGCTGATCACAAGACTGGAGACAACATGACCCAAGCCACCACCGCCGCCGATGCCGCAACCTTCGCAGTAGCCGTGCCCGCCCTTGGCGCCGATGTGCGCTGCCACGTTCTGCAGCCTGGCCGCCCGCCGCTGTTCATCGAACCAGCCGGGAAGCGCCTGCAGGACCGCGCGCAGTTCCGCCAATGGTCGCGCACGGTGCGCCCGGCGCTGGACGCACTGATCCTGGAGCATGGCGGGATCGTGCTGCGCGGCTTCCCGACCGCCGCCACCGAGGACTTTGCCGACTTCATCGAGCAGTTTCCCGCCTTTGACGGCGGCTATGCCGGCGGCCGCGCTCCGCGCGAAACCATCAGCGGCCGCGTGATGGAAGCCACGCGGCTGTCGGCCAGCGTGCGCCTGGCGGTGCATTCCGAAATGGCTTACCGCCGCGACTACCCGCGCCGCATCGCCTTCTTCTCGCGCAAGACCGCCGAGGTGGGCGGAGAAACCCTGATCACCGACATGCGCCACCTGGCCGAGCGCATGGACCCGGAACTGGCCGGCAGGATCGCCTTGCTGGGCAGCCGCACCGCGATCAACTTCGGTCCGCGGCGCGATGCCGACGATGCCTCTTACTCCCATATGGACGAGCGCGGCTGGAACCAGTCGTTCAATACCGAGGACCCGGCCGAGGTGAACCGGCTGTGCGCCGAGCGCGGGCTGGAGCCGGTCTGGCATGAAGACGGCAGCTTGACCGTGCTCAATGCGCTGGAGCCGTTCGTGGTGCATCCGCAGACCGGCCGCAAGCTGTACCGGTCGATCCTGCATATGCTGCCGCAGGTGGAGGACCCCGAGCAGGACCTGGAACTGCGCAAGCGCCAGAAGTACCCGACCGGCGCCACGCTGGGCAATGGCGAACGCCTGACCGATGCCGAACGCGCGCATATCGACCAGCTGTGCGACCAGACCACCTACAGCTGGCCCTGGCGCGATGGCGACGTGATGGTGCTGGACAACCTGCAGGTCTGGCACGGCCGCAATCCGTACCAGGGCACGCGCGACGTGCAGGTGGCGCTGCTGGACTAAAGCGCCGCAGGCTGCGCCGGACATCGTAGCGCCTGGCGCCGTCCCCGAACATCACTCAATTGCAGCAATTTGCCCGCAGTGTTGCGCGGCTGCGCCATGGCCTGTCGCAGCCGGTAGACGTCGCTATAATCAGCCGCGCAACACTATAAAGTAAGACATTAGAACAATAAGCCATCAGGCGAACGGGGTGCAGCGTCTTCTCGACTTACGCTGCGAGGGAACCATGACCAGCGCTGACCACGCCCTGACCGGACGGCTGTCCGCGACCATCCCTGCCCGCCGTGCCGCGGGCAGTTCCGTTTCTGCGCCAGCCGCGCCGCACACCCCGCTGCTGCAAGGCGTGCACCGCCGCGCAGACCAGCTGATGACGGCCATGCTGTGGGTGCTGGGCCTGCTGTCGCTGATCGTCGGCAATCACTATGGGTCGACCGGGCTGACGCTGACGCTGGGCTTGCCGATGGCCCTGCTCGGCACGCTGATGGCGGTCACCCTGCCCGCCCGCCTGGCTACACGACTGGCGATGTCCATGCTGCTGATGCTCTTCGTCGCGCTGCTGATCCACCAGGCGCACGGGCAGGTGGAATTCCACTTCCTGGTGTTCGTCTCGCTGTCGCTGCTGCTGGCCTACCGCGACTTCCGCGTGATCCTGCTGGCGGCGGCGGTGATCGCGTTGCATCACCTGAGCTTCAACTTCTTCCAGCAGTGGGGCTGGAACACCATCTGCTTTACCGACCCCAGCTTCAATATGGTGCTGTTCCACGCCGCCTTTGTCATCGTGCAGACCGGCGTGCTGTGCGTGATCGCGTGGCGGCTGGAGCGCGATGCCCACTCCACCGATGAACTGAGTGCGCTGGCCGCGGGCATCGAGCGCGAACCCGGCTATCTGACGCTGACCGCCGACGGCACCCACCCGGACAGCGACTTCGCCCGCGCCTTCCGCAAGACGCTGGACACCGTGCGCCAGACCTTGCTGCAGGTACGGAATACCGCAGGCACTGTGGCTGACGCGGCCGGTGACATCCTGGACACCAGCGCCANGCCCCCCCGCCGCCCGCCACACCGATGAACAGGCGCGCACCGTCGCGCGCACCATGCAGGACATGCAGGCGCTGACCCAGGCCGCCCGCGCCAGCGCCGACCAGGCCCGCGGCGCCTGCGAACTGGCCGGAGCATCCAGCACCGTGGTCGCGCGCGGCAGCGGCGAGATCCTGTCGGTGATCCACACCATGGGCGAGATCAACGAGGCCTGCGGGCGCATCACCGAGATCATTGGCGTGATCGACAGCATTGCCTTCCAGACCAATATCCTGGCGCTGAACGCCGCCGTGGAGGCCGCGCGTGCGGGCGAGCACGGCAAGGGCTTTGCGGTGGTGGCAGGCGAGGTCCGGCAACTGGCGCACCGCTGCGGCGCCGCGGCCAAGGAGATTCGCGGGCTGATCAATACCTCGGTCGAACGCGCCCACGCCGGCACCGAGTTGGTCGGCCATACCGGCGAGACCATGAACGAGGTGGTGGCCAGCATCGGCAGGCTCGCCACGCTGGTGGAAGAACTGGCGACGCTGGGCGACGACCAGCGCAGCGGCATCGAGGGGATGGCACGGCGCGTGGCGGAGATCCAGGCGGCGTTCGAGGAGAATGCGGAACTGGTGGCCGGTGCGGCCGAAGCTGCGCGAGTGCAGCGGGAGCAGACTGAGGGGCTGAACCGGGCGGTCGGGGTGTTCCGGCTGGGCTGACACCCGCCCGGCTCAATCCTCTTTCTCGTCCCCCGTGGGGAAATGCACGCCGGCACGGCGCGCCGCCAGCATGATGTGGCGCTCCATCGCGCGCTGCGCCTGCTCCGGCTGGCGCGCGGCCAGCGCCTCGATGATGGCGCTGTGCTCGGTGAAGGTGGCATTGCGCGCGCCGCGCCGGTAGTACGGCAGGCGCTGGCTCTCGCGCATCACCTCGGCGCTTTCACGCAGGATCTCGCGGATGACCTGGTTGCCGGACACGGTGACGATCAGCGTGTGGAATTCGTAGTCGAGCTGCGAGGCTTCGTCATAAGCGTCAGCCTCGATCGCGCGCTGCATCGTGGCCGCGTTCTGGCGCAACTGTTCGATCTCGTTCTCGGAGATGGCCAGCGCAGCCAGCCGCGCGGTCAGCCCTTCCAGCGCAAAGCGCAGCTGGTAGATATCGATCAGCGAATGCGTGGCCGCAAAGCGCCAGGGCGGCGTGGCCGCGGCGCTGTCGCCGGCGGCCGTCACATAGACGCCCTTGCCCGGGCGCGACACCACCACGCCCATCCCCTGCAAGGTAGAGATCGCCTCGCGCAGTGACGCACGGCTGATGCCGACCTTCTCCGCCAGCTCCCGCTGCGCCGGCAGCAGCGCGCCCGCGGGAAACGTGCCGTCGCGCACCCATTGCTGGATAAGGCTGACAGCCTGGTTGGCGACGGAGGTGGAAGATCCTGTCATACGTTAGGGGGTGACCAGTAAGAGGTGACGCACAAGGGGCGCGAAGCCAGTTGCCGGAAATTCTAGCCGACAAACCGGCCTGCCCCGCCCCTTACTTGTTGACCAGCTTCGCCGGCACCGAATAGGTCAGCAGCGCGCCGCACAGCAACACCGCCGCCAGCACGAACATCGCGGCGTCCGTGCTCTGGGTGGCATCCTTGATCAGGCCGATCATGTACGGACTGATAAAGCCGGCCAGGTTGGCAAACGAGTTGATCAGCGCAATGCCCGCCGCCGCGCCCACGCCCGACAGGATGGACGTCGGCAGGCTCCAGAACAGCGGCGAGGTAGCCAGGCTGCCGCCGGCGGCAAGCGCCAGTGCGGCCAGCGACAGCGCGGTGTTGTGGCTGAACACGGCGCTCAGCACCAGGCCCGTGGCCGCGCAGCAGAACGGCACGATCAGGTGCCAGCGGCGCTCGCGCATGCGGTCAGAGCTGCGGCTGACCAGGATCATCGAACACACCGCCACGCCAAACGGGATCGCGGTCAGCAAACCCACGTCCAGCACGCTCTTCACGCCGGTCTGCCTGATCAGCGTGGGCAGCCAGAAGGTCAGCCCGTACTGGCCCATCACCGTGCAGAAGCAGATCATGGTCATCTTCAGCACGCGCGGGTCCGTCACCACCGTTCGCAGCGACATATGGGCGGACTTCTGCGCGTTTTCGGCGGCGATATTGCGCTCCAGCAGCGCCTTTTCATCGGCCGTCAGCCAGCGCGCGGACTGGATGTTGTTGTCCAGGTACCAGAGCACGGCCACGCCCACCAGCAGCGACGGCACGGCCTCGATCACGAACATCCACTGCCAGCCGCGCAGGCCGTTTACGCCGTTCATGGCCTCCATCACCCAGCCCGACAGCGGCCCGCCGAAGATGCCCGAGATGGGAATCGCCGCCATGAACAGCGCCACCATGCGCGCACGCCGGTGCGACGGGAACCAGTAGGTCAGGTACAGGATCATGCCGGGATAGAAGCCCGCCTCCGCCGCGCCCAGCAGGAAGCGCAGCACATAGAACTGCGTGCTGGTCTGCACGAACATCATCGCCGCGGAGATCAGGCTCCACAGGATCATGATGCGCGAGATGGTGGCCTTGGCGCCGATGCGATGCATCAGCAGGTTGCTGGGCACCTCGAAGAAGAAATAGCCGATAAAGAACAGCCCTGCACCCAGCCCGTAGACCGCCTCGCTGAACTGCAGGTCGGCCAGCATGCTCAGCTTGGCAAAGCCCACGTTGACCCGATCCAGGTAGGCCACCACGTAGCACAGCATCAGGAACGGCAGCAGCCGCCAGGCCACCTTGCGGTACACCGCGTCCTCCCTCGCCTGTGCCTGCGCCTGCGGCACGGAAATGGCATCCGGCCCGGCATGGGCGGTTTCAGTCGGAATCATGGAAGTCTCCTTGGTTTGTTCGAGTCATCGGCGTGGCAAAGCCTGGATTGCATCCGGCACGACGCCATATCGTCATACCGGTCTGATCAGTAGATGCCGAATGGTAGGGAGGCACCCTGCCGGTGTCAAGGAGCGATTGGACTGGGGAAAGCCCGCATCTGAAGGCCGATTTCGGCGAGAATGCCCGCTGACTGGAGGATTGCACCAACATCCGTCGCTTGTGCGGAATCGAGACTTGCTGCAAAATCCGGCCTAACTGGTCAGACCAGTTAAGGCTGGCCCGCATGATGCATGCCGCAGGGCAGCCAGCCGCTTGCAGGCCGACATTCAGCTAGGAGACTTTGATGGATACCACGCCCCCGCCCATGGCATCAGCCATGGTGCGCCTGCATCCGCAGCCGCTGAGCGCGGCCGCCTTTGCGCCCTTCGGTGACGTGATCGAGGCGCGCCCTGCCGGCGACCCCGGCGCCTTTCCGATCAACGGCGGCATGGTCACGCGGCACCATGACCTGGCTGCCGTGGAACTGGAAGGTGGCCGGGCCCTGATCAACCTGTTCGAGGCCAAGCCCTACGCGTATCCGCTGGAGATCGCAATGCTGGAACGCCATCCGCTCGGCAGCCAGGCCTTTATCCCGTTATCGGAGCAGCCCTTCGTGGTAGTGGTGGCGCCAGCTCGCGACGTGCTGGATCCCGCTTCGCTGCGCGCCTTCATCACCAACGGGCGGCAGGGCGTCAACTACCGCCGCGGCGTCTGGCACCACATGCTGCTGGCCGTGGACGCGCCAGCGCGCTTTGCCGTGATCGATCGCGGTGGGGATGGCAACAACTGCGAGGAGCGCACGCTGGCGCAGCCGTTGCTGCTGGAACTCCCGCCGGCGCTACACGCCGCGTGAGTGTGTGGAGGCGACCGCGACAGGCCGCGGTTACACCAGGCCCGTTGCAGCCCGTCGCGCTTACTTGGCGTCCGGCCAGGAGACCTGCTTCCAGTAGGCCTCCTTCGAGCGGATCTTGCCATTCACCACCCGGTAGACCTCCAGCCCGGCCGCGTCCACCCTCTTGCGGCTGCCGCTCGCCGGCACCCGCACGCGAAAGCGCATGATGGCCAAATCACCGCAGTACTCAAGCTTGACGTCCGACAGCACCGGCGCATTGGCCTTGTCTTCAAAGAAGCGCTGCTTCAGGTAGTCCGTGGCGGCAGCCTTGCCGCGCACAACCAGGCCATGTGGGTCGGATTCGCCGGTGGGCAGGGTCCAGACGAACTCATCATCCAGGCACGCGGCGATGCGCTCCATGTCTGCGCGGGCAAAGGCGGCGAAGAATTCGCCCATCACTGCTTTCACGTCTGATTCGGCCATCTTGTCTCCACTTCTGGTTATGGTCGCCGGCTAGGGCGGGTTGTCCGGGCATCTTGGCCAAAGGCCGGGGTTCGTACCACCACCCGAAAAGGATGGGCCGGGAAGCGGATTCGACGGCCGGTCGCTAAGCCACCAACGACCGGAACTCCCGCGCCATCGCCGGGGCCACCTGGCTGGCGCACTTGGCCAGGTTCACCTGCATCGCCGTGGCCGCGATTTCAAGAAGCGCCGGTTCAATGTCGTAGCCGCGCTGCCCCAGCCACACGATCACATCCAGCAAGTGCCACAGCGAACTGCTGCCTTCATGCACTGGCACCGGGAAGGAATCTGGGTAGCCAAGCATCAGCTTGCGCATGTTCTGGCGAGACACACCAACCATCTCGGCAATATCCGTCAGCCCCACCAGGTCGGGCGCCGCCTCGATCAGCGTGGCCGACGGCATGGCACGGCGGGCATCGGCCAGGGCACTCACCATGGCCGCGCGCGCCGACTCTGCTTCGCGGACAAACGCCAGTGCCACGCGGCCCGGCAGGCCGGTGCCCACCAGCGCGTCATCACACCCCGCCTCGGCCAGGCGTTCGACCAGCGCATCGGTATCGCTGTCCGCCTGCGACAGGTGAAACTTCAGGGTGAAGGCGTATTCCATGGTCATGTCCTGAATTGCAGTACGCGCAGCGTTGTCACGTCCCGCTGATGCGAGCAGTTGTCCACGATCCGCCTGATGGCGTTGGCGTGGTTGCCCGGATTCTTCGGCGTGCTCCAGACGCTGGATACACAGAACTCGCCGCAGCGGCATTCCTTGTCGTTGTCGGGGCAGTAGATGCGCCCCCACGCATGACCGTTGCCCTTCGCCTGCTCGACACGCCAGGCATGCAGCTCTGCATGCCTGAGTGCGGCTTCAATCTCCTTCTTTGGGTGCCTGGCGCGGGTCATTCGTGTCTCCGAGACTAGATGCGCAATGACTGGTTGTCAAGTGACAACCAGAAAATAGGCACAATCCGAGTGGATCGGAGAATTGTCTTTGGACTGGCCCGAGTGGGAGTTGAGAGGACTCTGGAATCGGCGGAAACGAAGTCGTAGCCGGGTGATGCAGGTGTCAGGGCGCACTATTCACGCGGGGTGACAACGACTCCGCGCAACGCGGCGCGTTCGATCGCCGCCTCAACCAAGCCTTCGGATTTCGCGCTCTCGACAAACTTGCGCGCGTAGGCAGCGCTGTAATCCCGTCCTTTCGGCGTTGCCATCCCGGCCTTCTCCCCGCCGGACCGGCCCTCTAGCACGCGCGAACCCGCGAGTTTCTCAGCCTGGCTGTACATACCGGCCTTGGTTCCGAAAATGACATCTGCCCTTTCGGCCCGCAGCGATTCAACCATGTCTGCAATAGTTGAAGACCGAACCAGCGTGGCACTCCGTATAGTGCTGGCAAGATAGGCATCCGGCGAGCTCTTTTCCACCACGCCAATCCGGATACCGGGCCTGTCGACGTCCGCCAGCGTGGTGATGCGCGAACCCTGCGGAACGAGGTAGCTGAACTCGACCTCCATGTATGGCGCGGTAAAGTCCACGACCAACGCGCGCTCGGCACTGATCCCCATTGTGGCGACATCCCACTCCCCGGTTTTTGCGCCGGCGATCAACGCCGGGACCGAAGTGTAGGCAACGGGTTCGAACGAAACGCCGAGACGCCGCGCCATTTCCTTGCCGAGGTCAACGGCAACCCCTCTGAACTCCCCTGACGCAGCATCCTTCGTCGCATGGATCGGGGATCCCGATATGAATCCGACGCGGAGTTTCCCCGTCGGCGCCAATGCGCTCCGCGCATCGGGCGTGGGTGCCGTCCGGGTTCCCCCACAGCCAGCGAGTACAAGTGCAAGGATTACCGCCAGCCGTTGAATCGCGCGCATGCTATGCCAATTGCCGCAAGCCACCGCCTCTCCATCAGGTATTTGCCACGTCCGATGCCTGCTATGGTCCTGCCCGCGGCTTGCACCGCTTTGAGACATCCATAGCCCCGCACCAGGCATCACTTCTTCCTGGGATCATCAGCCGGGTTGACGAAGTTGAAAGCCCAGGGCCCCGACGCATTGATCTGGATAACGGTTTCCTCCTTAGTCCAGCCAAAGTGGCGCATCTTGGGTGGCATGACAAGCAGGCTGCCGGGGCCGAGCGGTGAGGTTTTTTCCGGGTCGAGCTTGGCCCATGCCATAGTTGAACGTCCCGGAAAGCACCGTCACCCGCTCCACGCCTGGGTGCCAGTGCGCCGGCACCTTAGCATCCGCGGGCAGCTTGATCCGGGCCGTGAACGGCTCTTTCTTGTCCATCTTCCCCTCGAGGACGGCAAGTTTGGCACCCGGTATCAGTGGCAGGTCCGCCCATTTGACCTCTTCGGGGGTGACCATGACCATGCCGCCCGGCGGGGCAGCAACTGCCGCAGACATCGTCAGGCAGACGCCGAAGGCCAGTGTGGCAATCGGGGGAAGCTTGTTTTTCATGGCGCGCTCCTTGCTGAGACGGCTACCAGACGGTAGAAGCGGCGCGGCAACGGCACAGACCTCACTGATGCCATCTTGCACCCGATTCCGCCGCCAGCCGCGCTGGTGACACCCACTGCATGGCACAGGTTCAGGCATGCAGGCTCGAGCGTCTTAATCGCCCAAAGCAATAATGTGATGCATATCGCGGGCCCCCCTTGTTAGGAGGCTGACGAGCGGGCGCGTGACGCTCGCGCGATGTGTCGGTTGCACGGTAAATCAGCCAGATCGTTTCAATTGTGAAACACCGGCTAGCGTACGAGGCCCCGACATTCAACTCCCCTTCCATACCGGCGACCGCCGGTTCACAAACGCATCCACCCCTTCGCGAAAGTCGTTGCTGCCGTAGCACAACCGCACCAGGTCATCCGTGTCAGCCACCGACTGCACCGTCTGGCGCCGCAACGCCTCCTTGACCACCAACTGCGTGACAGGCGCCAGCGCGCCAAGCCGATCGCAAAGCGAGGAGACCTCGGCCTCCATCACCTCGGCGCTATACACACCCTCAAGAAACCCGCACGCCAGCGCAGCATCGGCGTCGAGGATCTGCGCCAGCAGCAGCATGCGGCGCACCGGCTGCAGCCCCCAGGCCGCACGCAGCTTGGCAAGGTTCAACGCCGACAGCGTATTGCCCAGCGTGCGCGCAATCGGCACGCCGAAGCGGGCCTTGGGAGTAGCGACGCGGAAGTCGCACGCAGTAGCGATGGCCAGGCCGCCGCCCACCGCCCAGCCTTCGATAACCGCTACCGTTGGCATCGGCAGTTGCTCGACAAGGCGGACGCCTTCGTCGATGCGCGCTTCGTAGGCAACCCCGTCCTCGCCGCTGGAGAACTGCTGGAACTGCGCAATGTCAGTACCTGCAACAAAGGCCTCCCCACCCGCGCCGCGCAGCACCACCACACGCGCACCCGCATTGCCTTGCGCCGCAAGCGTGCGGCAATGCGTGGCGAGTTGCTCGTACATGGCCCACGTCATCGCATTGCGCGCGGCCGGGCGGTCGAACGTCAGCGTCGCGACCTGCCCCTGCATCGTGAGCGTGACCTGACCGTCGGTGCCGGGACCGCCCTCCGGCGGCAGCGCGGCCTTCATGATCCGAATGCGCCGGCTACAGTCGGCGACTGTTGTTCGTCCTTCGGGATACCCAGCTCGGCCAGGATTTCTTCCGTGTGCTGGCCAAGCAGCGGCGGCGGGCGCCGTACCTGCTGGGGCGTGCCGCCCATCTTCACCGCGAAGCCGATATTGGGCACCTTGCCCTCGATCGGATGATCGATTTCGATGCGCATCTGGCGGTGGCGGCCGTGCTCGCTGTCAAAGGCCTGCGGGTAGGTCAGGATCGGCCCGGCCGGGATGCCGACGCCGAGCAGGCGTTCGATCCAGTAGTCGCTGCTCTCCTTGACGAAGCTCTCCTCCAGCATCGCGATCAGTGCCTGCCGGTTGGCCAGGCGCAGCGCCACGGTGGCAAAGCGCTCGTCCGCCAGCAGGTCGGGCCGGTCGAGCGTGTTGCACAGCAACTGCCACAGCTTCTGGTTGGTGGCCCCCATGACGAAGTAGCCATCGGCGGACTTCATCGCCTGGTAAGGCGCGCTCATGCGGTTGGCCGTGCCCAGCGGCTCGGGCTCGCGGCCCGTGCCCCAGTATTCGCAGGTGTCCCACACCGAGAACGCCAGCGCGGAATCGAACAGCGACGCATCGACATACTGCCCCTTGCCCGTCTCCCTGGCGCCGATGTAGGCAGACAGCATGCCGTAGGTGGCGAACAGCGCGCAGCCGATATCGGCCACCGGCACGCCCGCCTTCACCGGCGCGCCGCCCGGGTAGCCGGTGACGCTCATCACGCCCGACATCGCCTGCGCCATCAGGTCAAAGCCCGGCCGCCCGGCCCATGGCCCGCTCTGGCCAAAGCCCGAGATGCTGCAGTAGACCAGCTTGGGATTGATCCTGGCGAGGGTCTCGTAGTCGATCCCCAGCCGCTTCATCACGCCGGGGCGGTAGTTCTCAACCAGGATGTCGGCCGTTTCCGCCAGGCGATAGAGCACCTGCCGGCCGGAATCGGTCTTCAGATCCAGCGTGACGCTGCGCTTGTTGCGGTTCATGTTGAGGAAGCCCATGCTGTCCGGCCCCTTCATCTTGAAACCCATGGCGCTGCGCGTTTGGTCGCCTCCCTCAGGCGGTTCGATCTTGATCACATCGGCGCCCAGATCAGCCAGCAGCATGCAGGCGTAGGGCCCGGCCATGACCTGGCTGACGTCGAGCACGCGCACGCCGGCCAGCGGCAAGTTGGAGGCAGGCGCCTGTGCGCCGGAGTCGCGGAAATCTGTCATGGGGTGCTTCTTCCTGGATAAATGGATGGGGCAGCGTGCGCGCGTGCGTCGGGTCTCGGCCATCGGCTTGCAGCGCTCAGCTCTCGGCCTTTACGCCGGCGTCTTTCACGACCTTGGCCCACTTGGTGGACTCAGAGGCGATGAAGGCGGCGAACTGCTGGTTCGATCCGCCGGAGTCCTCGGCGCCAAAGCTCTTGAGCCGCTCGGCAACATCGGGCATGGCCAGCACGCGGTTGACGTCGGCGTTCATGCGCTGCACCAGCGCCGGCGGCATGTTCTTCGGGCCCACCAGGCCGTACCACGACGCCGCGTCCAGTCCGGGGAAGCCGGACTCCGCCAGCGTCGGCACATTGGGGTGGCTGGCCGCGCGCTTCAGGCGGGTCTGCGCAATCGCGATCACCTTGCCCTGCTGGATAAACGGCGTGGCGGCGGTCATGGTGTCGAACGCATAGTCGATCTGGCCGCCGATCAGGTCCGCGACCAGCGGGCCCGAGCCCTTGTAAGGCACGTGCACCACGTCGAGCTTGGCCTGCAACCGGAACATCTCCAGCGCCAGGTGCTGCGCCGAGCCGATACCGGACGAGCCAAAGGAAATCTTCCCCGGCTTCTGCCGGCACAGCGCCACGATGTCCGAAACGCTGCGCACCTTTTGTTCCGGACGGCAGGTCAGCATATTGGGCGTGACGCCCACCATCGAAATCGGCGTGAAGTCGGTGCGCGGGTCGTACTTGACGTCCAGCAGCGCCGGGGCGATCGCGTGGCTGTTCACATGCGCCATCAGCAAGGTAGTGCCATCAGGCGGCTGCTTGGCCACATAGGCGGCGGCAATGGCGCCGGTGGCGCCGGGCTTGTTCTCCACCAGCACGCTGGTGTTCCACATGACCCCGAGCTTCTGCCCGATCACGCGTGCCAGCACATCAGTGCCGCCGCCGGGGGCGAAGCCCACCACAATGCGCACCGGGCCGGCGATGTCGGCGGCGCGCACCAGGCTGGGTATCGCCAGCCCGGCCGCTGCCGCCAGAATGAATTGTCTGCGCTGCATTGCGTGTCTCCGTCCTGTAGTTATGGAGCCATCATCCGCAATGCATCCGCCGCGGGCTATCGCTATTTGGGGGATTCTGGTTTCGCGTTTTGCGCAAGCACCTCCAGCACGCTGACTGCAGCCGAGGAAAGTGCCCCATGGGGCCGATGGCACAGCACAAACTGCCGCTGCGCCCAGGGCGCGGCGATGGGCAGCCGCACGAATCGGCTGCCGGCCGCCACCTCACGCGCAATCGCCTCCGGCATCACCCCGCCGCCCAGGTTCTGCGCCACCAGCGCGGCCATGCTGTCGAATCCGCCCACGCGCATGCGCATGCGCAGCACGCGGCCGGCCTCCTCCGCCAGCCGCTCCAGCACGATCGAGATCGCCGAGCTCTCGCTGAGCACGATCAGGTCGCAGTCCAGCACGTCGTCCGGCGTGACCTTGCGGCGCCGCGCCAGCGCATGGCCGCGCGCCACCACCAGCACCAGTTCGTCGTTCCGATAGGGCGCGGTCGGCAGGTCGATCACGCCCAGGCTGCCGTCGTAAATGCCGATGTCAACGGTGCCGCGGCGCAGCGACTGCTGGACTTCCGCGCTGTTCATTTCCTGCAGGTCGATGCGCACGCCGGGGCAGGCGGTGGCGCAGCGTTGGATATCGAAGGGGAGGAACTGGATGACGGCGGATTTGGGCGCTGCTACCCGGACCACGCCCAGGTCGCCGCCGACAAAGGAGGCGGCGTCGTCCTGCATGCGCTGGACGGTATGGGTGATGCCGCGGGCGTGAGCCAGCAGTGCGCGGCCGGCTTCGGTCAGGGCCATGCCGTGGGGGAGGCGTTCGAAGAGGGAGACGCCTAGTTGGGCTTCCAGTTCGAGGATGCGGCGGGAGGCGGCTGCGGGGGCCAGATGGAGGCGTTCGGCGCCGCGGGTGATGCTGCCGAAGTCGGATACGGCGATGAAGAGCTGGACGGTGGTGAGGTCGAAGTGCAGGCGGGGGGTGCGTGAGGGGGGTGAGGACGTCACGATGGTCGGCGCTTATGCAGGCGTCGTCGCAGGGGGCGAGCTACGGATTGAGGGAAGAGGAAACCGTTACGGGCGCCTTGGAATGCGGTACCGCGCGCCACCTGATTCTCCACTTATCAAGCGGCGTCAGCAACTGCGGATTTCCCGCGCAACCCTTGCGAGGGTGTCCGGCGTGACAGGCAGACCAGACCACGCGTCGACGGTGGAACTGTGAGCTTTCGCTCAGGCAATATGGAGAACCTCCGCGATCTTGTCGACGACCTTTACCCCGAGCTTTCCGTAGCCGTCCGCAGTCGGGTGAATCTCGTTCTCCCAGTCCGCCGTGGCGCCATCGTCGTCTGTCCCGGCCGGGTCCAGCGTGTCGCGCGTGTCGGCCACATGAAAATTCGGGATGCCGGCCTGGCGAATGACGTCATCGGCAAGTCGGTCGGTGAATTCATTGGCCAGGGCAATCCAATCATCCTCGGGAATGCCATAAACCTGCAGCGCCGGAAACAACCATGGCCCACGGCCCAGCCCCGCACCGCTGTCACGCGGCGTGGCGTAGTCGTAGGTGTGCGTGATGATCGGCGTGTTCTGGTTCTGCGCGCTGATCCGGCGCAAGAAATCCAGGGCCCGGTACTGGTCCAGCATATACCGTGTGAATGCAGTCCAGCCCGGTCGCGAGATAAATGTACTGATCGCGTCAGGGCCATCCCATTCATCTTCCGTCAGCAGCAGTCTGTCGTTGGGCGGCCTGCGATGGCCGTTGGCATCGTTCGGCGTGGTCTGGATGGCGTCGATCAGGTCATTGCCGCCACCGGACAACAGGATGACGCTCCAGGCCTGGTCGTGCGGACCGACGAGGAAACTGTAGAACAGCGGATCCTGGCGGCTGTCGAGCATATGCGCCAGGGTATCGCCAGGATCCGCGCAATCCACGGCGATGGCGCTGCGCGACAGCCACATGTTCATCAGCAAATTTGAGCCGCTAAACGGCCTCAACGTATTAATGGAGAACCAGGAGTCCCCCTGGGCCAGGCATTGCAGGTCGAAGTCGCTCAGGATCGGCGCGCCTTCGCGCATCATCTCAAAGGACTGCACCGGCTTGAGTCGGTTGGGGCGTTCAGCTGATCCCGGCATCGCACTTCTCGCTCTACTCTCTACAACTTTCCAGACCCGCCTGGCCGGTAGCGCTGCCATCAGCAACAGGCTGGTCCACACCGCTTTCTTGTCGTTGAAGGAAAGCGTAGGCGCTGCCATGGCAATACCAAGTCATCGCGCTTGAAGTCTGGTCTGCACGGAATTAAGAATGCTTCAGTCATGAAACACCTCGCACGTGCAGCGAGCATTATTTACACGGCGCATCGATCGTCCCAGGTGGCAGCCGGGGCTCCACCTGAACACAGCGTTAAGCAGTCGCCGGGCAAGCGCCTGTGGCTCGCGGTGCCCTGGCCGCTGCCTGCTTCTATTCCACTTGCCTTTCTCGTGAAACCCAATAGCTTTGTACTAAACAGAGCTCGATGGCCCACTAGTGACAAGGCAACTGTCAAGGCTGCGGTGCCGGGCGCGGGAAGTCGAGCAAGCGCGCATAAAGACTTTGCTGACTGACAGCAAAGTGGCTTTCTTTGTCTGTTACGTCATACAAGCGCGTTTCACTCCATTGGCGTCTTGATGGGCGCGAACGACCGGGGCACTTACCGTTGGCCGGTTCCTATGAAAGCACGCCATCAATCCCTTTTCGATCTCGTCCGCTCAGGGCTTCTATGTGTCACTGTGGCACTGTTCGCCGCCTGCGGCGGGGGTGACGACGGCAAACCAGCGACCAATCCGCCTCTCCGATTCCAGGTGGTGTCGTTTGGCGACAGCATTTCTGATGTAGGAACCTATGCGCCAGTTGCGCAACTGGTCGGCGGCGGGCGTTTCACCACCAACCCTGGACAGGTGTGGACCCAAAATGTTGCGAACTTCTTCGGCGGGACGCTGACCGCGGCGCAAACCGGCGGCTATGGGGCACCGGTACGGGATCACGCTGACGGACTGGGTTACGCCCAAGGAGGCGCCCGTGTAACGGATCCCAACGGCATCAATTTCAAGGCCAGTGGACTCGGCGCGTTGACGGTACCGATTGCAACGCAGCTACAAAACCACCTTTCAGCGCACGGTAACTTCAATGACGGCCAGCTTGTTCTGGTCCAGGGAGGCGGCAGCGATATCCTGATCCACGCCGGCGCAGTTACGGGAGGAAGTGAGACAGCCGCTGACGCGGATCAGGCCGTGACGCTTGCCGCGCAGCAATTGGCGGCAATCGTCGGAAAGATCCTCCAATCCGGAGCCAAGCATGTCGTTGTCTCAAACGTTGGCAATATCGGCGTCTCACCGCTGGGGGTCAGCGACAACAGCCTCGGGTCCCTTCTCACCGGGATGACGTTAACCTTCAATTCAGCGTTGACGAACGCGCTCCAGGCCGCAGGCATCCAGAACCAGGTCATCAACATTGATCAGTTCGGCTTCATCAACGATGTCCTGGCCCATTTCAAGGAGAAGGGATTCCAGGTCAGCAATACCGGGACCGGCTGCAACCTGCAGCTTCTGTCCAAGGAGATCGAAGTGAGTTCGCTGTTCTGCTCACCAAAGACCTACACGGTGCCGGACGCTGATCAGACCTACATGTTTGCTGATGAGGTCCATCCGACCACGCATCTTCATGCGCTGTTTGCGACGCTGGTGGAGGAGGCGGTGCAGGCGGCGAGCAAATAGGAGAGCGAATGGGGGCAAATCGATCGTTCCGCAACTTGTTGCCGTGCTCCACATGCTTTAGCCGCGCACCGACACTGGCACGCATCGGAGCCTCGACCCAGTCCCCCACTTGTCAACCGGCACAAACAATTGCGGCTTTGCTCAGCTGCGGTGTCACTTTTGTGCGTAGCCGATCCGAGCCGTCGTAACGTACCGCCGCACCGCCGTGACGATGGCATGGACAATGCGGGCCTGATTTCCCGGATCACTAACGTAACCCTCGTCAGCGGGATCAACAATCACACCCGCTTCCAACAGCACGGCAGGCATCTCGGCTTTTCGGAGGACAACCAGATCGTCGAATCGGTAGATGCCGAAATCGGGCGCCAGCAACTCCCGTGATTCGCCTTCGATTGGCTCCGCATGATGCAGCGTCGGTGGCCGGCCCAGCTTGCGCATTTCCGTCCCTAGCATCTGCGCGACGGCGAGGCTTTGCGCGTAGTGCGCGTTGCGTTGCGACACGAAGATGGAATAGCCGGAAATGGGCCGGGTGGTCCGATACGCGTCCTGGTCGCCAACTGCGACCTTTTCGAGGTACTGCAACTGCGCCGAGTCGTGGTGGATCGACAGGAACAGGTCGGCCTGCCGCTCGTTGGCGAAGCGGGCGCGCTCTTCCAGCGACACGTTGTCGCCCGGCCCGCGGGTCAGCACCACGTCGAACCCGGCCTGTGTGAACGCCTGTACCAGCAGCGAAGCGAGGCCGTCGTTGTAGCGGACCTCGCGGATACCACGCACGCCCAGTGCGCCGCCCTGCGCCGGTGTGTGGCCGGGATCGATGACGATGCGGGCCGGACGCGTGCCGATGGCTGGCGGCGACGCGATGGCGAGGGCGGGCAGGCAAGCTGCCAGCCATGCCAGCACCGCGCGGCGCCTGGCGGAGATCACCGGCGCCATCGGATCAGTTCCAGGCCTTCTTGGCGATCATGTCGTTGCGGCAGGTGCCCGCCTTGCATTCGCGCACCCGGTCGCGCAGGTATTCAGCACGGTCACGGTTCACGCGGTAGTTGCAATCCACGTCAATCGCGCCGCCCTGCTCGCATGACGCGTCGCGGTACTTGATCCATTCCAGTTGGGTGTCCTTCAGCTTCTGTTTCACGCTGTCTCCAACCATGCCACGCAGTTCGTTGTAGCTCCCGTTCAGTTCTTTGTCGGATTCCAGAAACAGCTTGGCAAAGCAGTAGGTCTTGTCGTAACTGGTGCGGTACTTGTCGCATTCGTTGGCGGCCTGGGCAGCGACCGGGGCCAGCAGAGCAAGAGTCAGAGCAGAAAGAATGGCTTTCATCGGTTTCGTATGGAGAAAAGGTTGGATTTCCTGCATGTACCCGAGCGGTACCGCCTGGCTGGCTGAACGGGTGCGCGTAGTGTATCTGCGGCAACTTGCCGCCGCATCTGGTGCTGTGGTGCCTTTCATACGCGCGGTTCTCAACCGAGACATACCTATGCCTTACTGCTTCCTTGGATATGGCAGGCATACGGCAGTGACCGTACGCCTACCTCTAGCCTGCGCAATTACAACGCATTCGCGCGTACCAAATCCAACGATTCACACACAATTGCCAATTGCTCGGCGAGCGCGGTTGAAGCCGACGTCATTGGCAAACGCAGCTCATCAGACAGCCAGCCATGCCTGGCCAGTAATGTCTTGACCGGACTTGGGTTAGGTTCTGCAAACATAAGCCGAATCAGCGGCATCAGGACATGGAAAAGGTGGCGGGCGACACTCAGGCGCTGGTCAGCCACAGCGCGCCACAACGCCGAGAAGAGATCAGGCCGAATGTGCGCGGACGCAACGATTGCCCCCTGACCGCCCATACACAGCGTGGCAAGCAGTTGGTGGTCCTCTCCCGCGAGGACAGCCAGGCGGCCATCGGCGATCAACGCCTGTGTAGTTTCAGCGTTACCGCCGCAGTCCTTGATACCCCGAATATTGCCGTGATCCGCCAACGAGAGCAGCGTTTCGGCGCTCAGCGTCACACCGGTTCGGTAGGGGATGTCATACACCACCAGTGGTGCCCGAGATCTATCGGCCAGCGCGCGGAAGTATTCCCTCAGTCCTTCCTGCGACGGTCTTATGTAGTACGGTGCAGGCGCCAAGACCCCGGCCAGCGGGCGTTCGCCAATCCTGTCCAGACGGCTCAGCACATTCCGGAGATTGTTGCCAGCCAAGCCCATCATGACCGGCAGCCCCCCGGCCTCGGCCAGCACGGTATCCAGAACGGCCAACTGTTCCGCCTCATCGAGCGCGGCGGCTTCGCCGGTGCTGCCGCACACCACCAGCCCCGCCAAGCCGCTGCTGCGGTAGTGGGCAACTAGCCGCCGCAGCGCGACGTGATCCACCTCATGGTTGTGAAAAGGGGTGACCAGGGGTAGCCAGATACCACGATAGAGATAATCCACTTCTTGCATTGCATGCTCCGGATCGACCGATTCGGAAACCGCACAGGCAAGCGACGGAGCAAGATGCGCTCAAGACGGTAAGGGAGGGATTGGCAGACCGTCTTCTACACTGATGCTGTTCCGTCGCTCAACTGACGGAACAGCACGCTCCGGTCAGATGAGCGACTGTTTTTTGGATTTGGCGCGCGCGCCCCACTGCGGCTGGTTCGCAGTGAGATCAAGAGAGAGGGAGGCGGGGCGGCGGCTCATGATTGCGTCAATCTATCCGCTTCTCGGCAATTTCGTCAAGCCTGGCTTGGAAGGGACTCTCTTCCAAGGGGCTATCGAAATCAACGCCCCAACCCGGGGCTTCGCGGTACTCCATCCAGCGAAAGCAACTCCATTCGCGCGTTATCGAAGCGCGCACACTCTACCTTGAGCCACGTCGAGAAAATGGTCGTGCGCCGATCCTCAGGATTACGAGAAAGCAGCATGTAGCGCGCCGGCGCACGTACGTGCTTGCCGAAGACATTCACCAGCCGTCCGCTCCTGATCTCGTCATAGACCAGGGCCGTACGCCCCATCGCCACCCCGTGGTGGTTCAACGCCGCGCTGATGGCAAGGCTCGACAGATTGAATTGCGGCCCCTCCAGATGCGCAATCCATGTCGGTTGAAAGGCCTCAAGCCATGTCCGCCATTCCACAAACTCGGCTGCGCCGACCCACGGCGATGCGTCATGCAGCAACACGACGCCGTCGAGCGAAGCGCCGTCAGATAGCCCAGGATGTTGGGTGAGGTACTCGGGTGTGGCCACCGGAATCAGGTACTCGTCCAGCAAAACGTCAGCTTGCAACTGGCTGTAGCGGACGGGGTCGTAACGCACTGCCACGTCAATGTCTTCCGCCTCCATCGATTGCCTGTCCAGGGCCTGGAACTCGGCTTTCAGGCGCACGGATACATCCGGCTGCTCGCGGTGGAACTCAGTCAGGCGCGGCATCAGCCATTGCAGCGCATACGACGGCAGGCAATTGACCTGCAAGGGCGCATTTGGCAGGCCGAGTCGCTGGATCGTCTGCTGAATCTCGTGCAGTGCGCGCGTGGTCGTCTCGAACAGCGCCTCACCCTTTGGCGTCAGTTTCAAGTTGCGCGGCTGGCGCACGAAGAGCACGTAGCCGAGACGGTCTTCCAGATGGCGAATCTGCTGGCTCACCGCGCTTTGGGTGAGGCTCAGCGATTCGGCAGCCTTGGTAAAGCTCAGCAAGCGCCCCGCGGCTTCGAAACACCGCAGCGCGCCGAGAACAGAGGAATCGAGCTGCATTCGTATTAGCCTGACTAATGCATGCGTTAGAAACGATCGCTATTTTTGCACGATTACAGCGTCTACGATCACGGTTCATAGGGAATTCCTTGGAGAAAGACGTGATGGCCACCCTGCCGCTCACTCGTGATCTATTAGCAATACTTCAATTGAGACAGCCGCTGCTTTGGCTGAATCCGAGGCTGGGGCAACCCCTGCCGGCTTCCGCCCCATCGACGGAACTGATCGCATCGGCCGAGGCGCGCCTTGCGCGCTGTGCACCGCTCATGGCGACGCTGTTTCCCGAACTGGGTTCAAGCCATGGGCAAGTGGAATCCCAATTGATGCCGGCCACCGCACTCCAACACGCGATCGCCGGCAACGATGGCGCCGAGGGGGCATGGTTCATCAAGCGGGACGACGAACTGCCGATTGCCGGTTCCATCAAGGCTCGCGGCGGCTTTCATGAAGTGCTGGCGATTGCCGAATCCATCGCGATCGAGCACGGTGTCCTGAAGCCGGAGGGTGATCGCCGCCTGCTGGCGACGGCGGCAGCGCGCGCGCTGTTCTCGCAATACTCGGTGACGGTCGGCAGCACGGGCAACCTCGGCTTGAGCATCGGCGTGATGGCGGCGGCTCTCGGGTTCGATGCGGTTGTACATATGTCCGCGGACGCCAAGGCGTGGAAGAAGGACCGCCTGCGCAAACGCGGCGTACGCGTCGTGGAACATGAAGGCGACTACGCTGAAGCCGTGGCAGCGGGCCGGGAGCAGGCGCTGGCTGCGCCGCGCTGCTATTTTGTTGATGACGAGCGCTCCGCCATGCTCTTCTTCGGATACGCTGCCGCGGCACGCCACCTGGCGCGCCAGCTGGCGGAAGCCGGCCGCGTCGTGGATGCCGCGCATCCGCTCTTCGTCTATCTGCCCTGCGGTGTCGGCGGCGCTCCCGGTGGGATCACTTACGGGCTCAAGGCACTGTTCGGCGAACATGTGCACTGCTTCTTCGCCGAGCCCGTGGCCTCGCCGTGCGTACTGGTGCAGTTGGCCTCAGGTGCGCAAGCTCCCGTATCCGTCTACGACATCGGCCTGGATAACCGGACCGACGCCGATGGCCTCGCCGTCGGCCAGGCATCCCACCTGGTCAGCCGGTTGATGGCTTCCCAACTCGCCGGCGTGTTCACCGTCCCCGACGATCAACTCTACGTTCAGTTGCTCGCGCTCAAGACGTCGATGGGCGTGGAAGTCGAGCCGTCAGCGGCCGCCGGCATCGGAGGCCCGGGCTGGCTGCGTCGCTCGCCCGAGGGCCAGGCGTATGTGCGCGATCACGGATTGCACATGCACGACGCCACGCATGTGATCTGGGCCACCGGCGGCTCGCTCGTCCCGCCCGAGGAGCTTCGCCGGTTCCAGGATTACGCCGCAACACTGGCCGGCCATGCTTCTGGCGCGATGCAACAGGCAGCCTGACCCTCTCGTCGTCGCCCCCCACAATACAAGGAGACCCTTTTATGGAGCAGCACGCCGCGCTTTCGCCCGATGTTCAGGGGCGACCTGACACTTACGCATTTGAAGACGCCACCTACCGCAAGGTCGCCCTGCGCTTCATCCCGTTCCTGATGCTGTGCTACGTCGTCGCGTATCTCGATCGCGTGAATATCGGCATCGCCAAGCTCAACATGCTGGCCGACCTGCAATTCAGCGAGGCGGCCTATGGGCTCGGCGCAGGGCTGTTTTTTATCGGCTACATGCTGTTCGAGGTACCGAGCAACCTAATCATGCATCGTGTCGGCGCGCGACGCTGGATTGCCCGCATCATGATCTCCTGGGGCCTGCTCTCGGGAGTCATGGCATTTGTCACGACACCGTTGCAGTTCTACACGGTACGCTTCCTGCTCGGCGTCGCCGAAGCCGGCTTCTACCCCGGCGTAATCCTCTATCTGACGTACTGGTTTCCGAATCGCCGCCGCGCCAAGGTCACGGCCATATTCCAGGCGGGCATTCCAATCGCCGGCTTGCTCGGCAGTCCTTTGTCGGGCTGGATCCTGGAGCGCTTTCACCTGGTCGGCGGTCACGCCGGCTGGCAATGGGTGTTTGTGCTCGAAGCCCTGCCGACGCTCCCGCTGGCGATCGGCGTACTGTGGATCCTGACGGATCGCGTCAAGGACGCCAAATGGCTGACACCGGCGCAACGCCAGTTGATCGAGAACGATATCGCGCAGGATGATCATGGCCGGGAACACATCCCGCTGACCGGCATTCTGCGGGACATGCGGATCTGCAAGATCATCCTGATGACGTTTCCCGCGATGATGGCGTTGTACACACTCGGCTTCTACCTCCCCACGCTGATCAAGGACGCTGGGGCGGTCAGTGGCGTACAGATCGGCCTGCTCAGCGCGATTCCGTATTGCGTGGCCGTGGTGGCCATGGTGCTGGTGGGACGAAGTTCGGATAGGCATGGAGAGCGTCGCTGGCATCTTGCCAGCATCATGCTGGTGGGCGCTTTCGGGCTCGTGGCGAGCGTTTTTGCGGGACAGAATCTCGTACTCGCCGTGATCTCGCTGTCGATCGCGGCGGCGGGGATCATCAGCTTCTCGCCGATCATGTGGACGTTGCCGACGGCATTCCTCGGCGGGGCGACGGCAGCAGCATGCATCGGCGCGATCAACAGCCTGGCGAACCTCGGCGGCTTCGTCAGCCGGCATAGCGCCGCACAAGTTGAACTTCTTCCTAAAAATCCGTGCAGCCTTCCCCGGAATTCTTCGAAGAACCTTTTTTTGTTGCCATCGGACTCCTGTTCCCCGGCCTTGCCGTCCTCTCACTGGTAATGGGTGCATTCACTACTACCAGTTTCCAGGTATTGCACAGGGCCTGGTGCGGACTCATGATGGACTACCTTCGCTGAGCCAATAGCGCTGCGCGAAAGCCGGCGCTAGCACTGCTCATCATTCCAGTCTACAAGAGGCACCACATGAAACCCACCCTGATCAGTCTGGAGGCATTTAAGAGTAAGACTGCGCTTTCTGGCTTTCGAGGCAGGAATAAGCTACTGAAAATCGACTTTCTGCTGGAGACATGGGTGACCAATCCACCGCCGACAGCGGATGGGCGTATGCAGCATCTTGGCACCCTCTTGGTTGCGTGTGACGAGTGGATGAAAATTAAGGAGGGGAAAGAATCGAAGAACAGCGCGTTGCGAAGCGTTGCTGTGCAGGACCTTCGCAAGCAGGTGCTCTTACTTATGAACTACGAGCAATTCCAACGCAAGAAGCAACTCTCCGGCCCCCGTATGGGCGTTCCCCTTCAACCTGGCTACTCCGTCGAGCGAGTGCTGTTCAATCAAGCTAGGAACCAGTTTCGCGATGCGAGAACGTATGGATTGGACGTGACGATTTCGCCGGTGGGCGGAAGCTTCGCCCATGATGCTCACACAAGGCAGCCATCTCCGTTGGTCCAAGGTCGACAGTTCGATCAGTTCACGCCAGAGGACTTCACTGCCTACGAGAAGCTGGCTCCCATCTCGAGCCAAAGCATGTATGTCCACTATATGCGCAAGCATGAGCGCCTTGGAACGATGCTTACCGTGTCAAATGGGCGGCTTAGCCGCAACGGTGCCTGGTATTCGACGCCCAGGGGCATCACGATCTATGCCATGGATCTCTACGGAAACCTGTTCGTGCAGAACAGCACCGAAAACGGGCGCCTGGTCGGCAACGTCAGCTCGCAATTCAATCACTCGTCGCTCAATGCTGGCAATAGTGTGATCTGCGCTGGCGAGATTGTGGTCAAAGATGGCATCCTTCGCGAAATCTCCAACGCCAGTGGGCACTATCGCCCTACCAGAGAAAATCTAGTCGAATGCCTGCGCGTACTAGCGGATGATGACCTGAACATGGACGAAGCAATAGCGATCGTCCATACGGCTACAGGGGACGAGCACGATTCTGTCGCCGCCCTTTGCGCGCCGGGGCAAGTGACCGCTTCGACCCCGCCGCCTGGCAGGCCGCGAGCGAACCGCCACGCGCCGCCGCCTCGATTTGAGCCTGCCGCCGAGCCAAGTCGCGGATGGACGAGGGGCACGAAGCCTCAGACCCCGCCGCCTCAATCAGAGCCCGTCGCCGAGCCGAGCCGCGGATGGAACAACGGCAAGCCATCGTAAGGTTGAGCCTACAAATGGCTGAGGGCTACCTAAGCCCATGGACAGCCGCTTGCGATCGGTCACAGCCGGGGGGTGTAGTGGTCAAGTTATTTCGGACAGGCTCCATGGAAAACACTTGTGCCTTTTGCTGCAACCGTCGGAACGCTGGGCAAAACAAAAGTCGTCCTCGGTCACTTTCCGCCTCCAGAATAACATTACGATCTTTCACAGTCGACTCACGGAATCGTTCCGTCGAAAGAAGATTGCCGTAAGCGTTTTGTTTATTTTTTCTATTCTGGGCGGGACGGGGCATTTTTTTGAAGTATGGATTGCTAGGTTGACAGATCAGGCGGACCAAGCCTGAGGAAAAAGGCAAATTCTAAATGATTAGGTTGGGCATGGCGATCAAGAGTAACGCCTTACCAAGCGGGGTCTATTTTTGGATTCGATTTCGCAAAAAAAAGGAGCCCTCTGGGCTCCCTTCCTTGCTTAAGGCCATCTCAATCCCAGCTCAACGCCCCACCCGTCTGATACTCAATAACCCGAGTCTCAAAGAAGTTGCGTTCCTTCTTCAGATCGATCATCTCGCTCATCCACGGGAACGGATTCTCCTCATTCGCGAACAACTGATCCAGCCCAATCTGCTGGCAACGGCGGTTGCAGATGAAACGCAGGTAACCCTTAAACATCGGCGCATTCAACCCCAGCACCCCACGCGGCATCGTGTCCTCAGCGTAGCGATACTCCAGATCCACCGCCTTCTTGAACAACTCAGTAATCTCAGCCTTGAACTCCGCCGTCCACAGATGCGGGTTCTCCAGCTTGATCTGGTTGATCAGGTCGATACCAAAATTGCAGTGCAGCGACTCATCGCGCAGGATGTACTGATACTGCTCGGCAGCCCCAGTCATCTTGTTCTGCCGCCCCATCGCCAGGATCTGCGTAAAGCCCACATAGAAGAACAGCCCTTCCATGATGCAGGCGAACACGATCAGGCTCTTCAGCAGCTTCTGGTCGTTTTCCGGCGTGCCAGTCTTGAACGACGGGTCGGTCAGCGTGTCGATGAACGGGATCAGGAACTCGTCCTTGTCGCGGATCGACTGCACTTCGTGGTACGCGTTGAAGATCTCGGCTTCGTTCAGGCCAAGGGACTCCACGATGTACTGGTAGGCATGGGTGTGGATGGCCTCTTCAAAGGCCTGGCGCAGCAGGTACTGGCGGCATTCCGGCGCGGTGATCTGGCGGTAGGTGCCCAGCACGATGTTGTTGGCGGCCAGCGAGTCGGCGGTGACGAAGAAGCCGAGGTTGCGCTTGATGATGCGGCGCTCGTCTTCGGTCAGGCCGTTGGGGTCTTTCCACAGGGCGATGTCGCGGGACATGTTGATTTCCTGCGGCATCCAGTGGTTGGCGCAGCCGGCCAGGTATTTTTCCCACGCCCACTTGTACTTGAACGGCACCAGCTGGTTGACGTCGGTCGAGCCGTTGATCACGCGCTTGTCGGCGGCGTTGACGCGGCGGTTGCTTTGCGCGGCGGCGGCGTTGGGGTTGTCGCCCAGGATGCCGGGCTGCGTGGCGGCCGGCGGCAGAACGCCTTGCTGGTCGGCCGTGGCGGCAACAGCAGCGGGTTGCAGGGCAGGCTGCGGTGCGGCCTGCGGGGTGGCTTGAACGTCGTCGTCCCAGCTCAGCATGATGTGGTTCTCCGTGATTCGATTTGGGGGCGGCGGTTTGGTCGGTTGACGCTTCACTTCGTGGTGGCGCCGGCCCTCACCCCCGCCCCTCTCCCGCAAGCGGGGGAGGGGAGCAAACCGAGGGTGGCTTTTACTCTCTTACGTTATTGGCAGGCTTCGCATTCTTCAAAGCCAGGGTCGCCCGGGCGCATCGTGCAGACCGCGCCTTCGGCTTCCGGCATGGCCGGGGCCGATGCGGCGGCTGCGTCCAGGGCGGAGCCGCTGTCGCTGCCCGACGACACTGCGTTCAGCGAGCCGCGCGACACGGTGGACTTCTCCACGTGGGTCGCAGCCATGGTGCGCAGGTAGTAGGTGGTCTTCAGGCCGCGCAGCCAGGCCAGCTTGTAGGTGTCGTCCAGCCTCTTGCCCGAGGCACCGGCCATGTAGATGTTCAGGGACTGGGCCTGGTCGATCCACTTCTGGCGGCGGCTGGCGGCTTCCACCAGCCAGGTCGGCTCCACTTCAAACGCGGTGGCGTAGATGTCGCGCAGGTCTTGCGGGATGCGGTCGATGCGCGACAGCGAGCCGTCGAAGTACTTCAGGTCGGCAACCATCACCTCGTCCCACAGGCCGCGTTCCTTCAGGTCGCGCACCAGGTAGTCGTTGACCACCGTGAACTCGCCCGACAGGTTGGACTTGACGTACAGGTTCTGGAAGGTCGGCTCGATGCAGGCCGACACGCCGATGATGTTCGAAATGGTCGCGGTCGGGGCGATCGCGATGCAGTTCGAGTTGCGCATGCCGTGCTGCTTGATGCGGGCGCGCAGCGCGTCCCAGTCCATGGTGGCGGACATGTCGACATCCAGGTAGCCGCCGCGCTCTTCGGCCAGCAGCTTGAGCGAGTCTTGCGGCAGGATGCCACGGTCCCACAGCGAACCTTCATAGGTGCTGTAGCGGCCGCGCTCTTCGGCCAGCTCGGTCGAAGCCTTGTAGGCGTAGTAGCACACCGCTTCCATCGAGGTATCGGCAAACTTGACGGCGGCGTCGCTGGAGTACGGCGTGCGCAGCACGTGCAGGCAGTCCTGGAAGCCCATGATGCCCATGCCGACCGGACGGTGGCGCAGATTGGAATTGCGCGCCTTGTCCACGGCGTAGTAGTTGATGTCGATCACGTTGTCGAGCATGCGCATGGCGGTGCGCACGGTCTTCTGCAGCTTGGCGTGATCCAGCGCGTAGGTGCCGTCGGCCTGCTTGGCCATGTGGGCGACCAGGTTGACGGAGCCCAGGTTGCACACGGCGATCTCGCTCTCATTGGTATTGAGCGTGATTTCCGTGCACAGGTTGGAGCTGTGCACCACGCCCACGTGCTGCTGCGGGCTGCGGATGTTGCACGGATCCTTGAAGGTGATCCACGGGTGGCCGGTCTCGAACAGCATGCCCAGCATCTTGCGCCACAGTTGCAGCGCCGGCAGCTTCTTGAACAGCTTCAGTTCGCCGCTGGCGGCCTTGGCTTCATAGCCCAGGTAGGCCTTCTCGAATTCCTTGCCGACCTTGTCGTGCAGGTCCGGGCAGGTGGCGGGCGAGAACAGGGTCCATTCGCCGGCTTCCATCACGCGCTTCATGAACAGGTCCGGAATCCAGTTGGCCGTGTTCATGTCGTGGGTGCGGCGGCGGTCGTCGCCGGTGTTCTTGCGCAGTTCCAGGAATTCTTCGATGTCCAGGTGCCACGTTTCCAGGTAGGCGCAGACGGCGCCCTTGCGCTTGCCGCCCTGGTTCACCGCCACGGCGGTGTCGTTGACCACCTTCAGGAACGGCACCACGCCTTGCGACTTGCCGTTGGTGCCCTTGATGTGCGAGCCCAGTGCGCGCACGTTGGTCCAGTCATTGCCCAGGCCGCCGGCAAACTTGGACAGCAGCGCGTTTTCCTTCAGCGCTTCGTAGATGCCTTCCAGGTCGTCGGAGACGGTGGTCAGGTAGCACGACGACAGCTGCGAGCGGCGGGTGCCGGAGTTGAACAGGGTCGGCGTGGACGACATGAAGTCGAACGACGACAGCAGCTGGTAGAACTCGATGGCGCGCGCTTCACGGTCCTTCTCGTTCAGCGCCAGGCCCATGGCCACGCGCATGAAGAAGGCTTGCGGCATTTCGATGCGGGTTTCATCGATATGCAGGAAGTAGCGGTCGTACAGGGTCTGCAGGCCCAGGTAGTTGAACTGGAAGTCACGGCCGGCGTCCAGCGCCGCGCCCAGGCGGGCCAGGTCGTAGGTGGCCAGTTGCTCGTCCAGCAGTTCGGCTGCGATGCCGCGGGCGATGAACTTGGGGAAGTACTCGGCGTAGCGGCTGGACATCTCGGACTGGGTCACTTCGGTGCCCAGGATTTCCTTGCGGATGGTGTGCAGCAGGATACGGGCGGTGACCTGGCTGTAGTCCGGGTCCTTTTCGATCAGGGTACGCGCGGCCAGGATGGCGGAGTCGTACACCTGCGTCATCGGCACGCCGTCGTACAGGTTCTTCAGGGTTTCCTTCAGGATCGGCTCGGCGCTCACTGCATTGCCAAGGCCGCTGCAGGCGTTGTCGATCAGGTCGTGCAGCGCGGCGATGTCCAGCACGTGCGTGACGCCGCCATCGGTCACGTTGACCGAGATGCCGCCTTCCTGCACGCGGGCCACGGCCTGGGCGTTGGCCTGGGCGCGCTCGTCCTTGCGCTTCTCGCGGTACAGCACGTAGGCGCGGGCCACTTCATGCTCGCCCGAGCGCATCAGCGCCAGTTCCACGTGGTCCTGCACGTCTTCGATATGGATGGCGCCGCCGTTGGGGCGGCTGCGCACCAGTGCGCGCACGACGTTGTCAGTCAGTTGCTCGACGATCTCGCGCACACGCGCGGACGCGGCGCCCTGCCCGCCGTTCACGGCGAGGAAGGCCTTGGTCATGGCAACGGCGATCTTGGACGGCTCGAAAGCCACCACGGCGCCGTTGCGTCGAATGATCTTGTGATCCGGGTAGTTCGTATTGGCGGCGTTGGCGGGGGTCTGCTGCGCGGTCGGTGCGATACCGGCGGCGGCGCCACCCGTGGTGATTTCGTTCTGGGCCGTTTGCATGAGAACTCCTGTTTTTACCCTGGAAATAAGAGACAAAAGAGTCCCTGGCGAAATGCGGCGAAAAGAACGTCCCTCCCGGCGTGAAGTCGGGGGCGGACAGACTGCCTTTACGTGAACATTTCGCCAGGGACTCTTGTGATTCGCTGGCCTTAGCGGGCGGTTTCGAGACGATGCACGAACTTCGTGATCCCTGACTCGCCCTTGGGCCGGCTCCCCGGTTTGACTACTAGATATAGTGTGTGATGCGTGAAACTGGGCTAAGTATAGTGAAACGAATCCGAATGACCAGTCTTGACAAGCGCTTTTTCGGGGGCGGGTGCGCCGATGCGGCAGCGCCACATGCCCGCAAGCCTAATACTCGCAAGGGTTTTCGCCAGACCGTTCGCAACTGCACATTTCACAAAAATTTTTTTGATTGTTGCGACGTTGCGATAGCCCCACCCGGAGGTAGGGCATGTGCGCCGGAACGGGGCGCACGGGGATGGGGAATGAGGTTAAGGATTCGTCACCTGGCCAGCCGCGCCAGGGCACTGGTAGGGCAACATGCCCGGCGCCACGCCCGCCTGCCTGGCGAAGCGCGCCCAGTCGAAATGCGGGCCGGGATCGGTCTTGCGCCCCGGGGCGATGTCGCTATGGCCGGCAATCGCGCGCACCGGGTAGGCGGCCAGCAGCGCCGGCACCAGCGCGGCCACGGTGTCGTACTGGGCCAGGGTGAACGGCAGGTCGTCGCAGCCCTCGATCTCGATGCCGATGGAAAAATCGTTGCAACGGGCGCGGCCGAAGAAGTCCGACTGCCCGGCGTGCCAGGCCCGCTGCGTGCACGGCACGAACTGCACCAGCTCACCCTCGCGCGTGACCAGGAAGTGCGCGGACACCTGCACCTGGTGGATGGTGGCAAAGAACGGGTGCTTGTTGGGATCGAGCCGGTTCTGGAAGAAGGCCTCGATGTCGCCGCTGCCGAACTGGCCGGGCGGCAGGCTGATGTTGTGCAGCACCACCAGGTCCACCGGCATGCCGGCCGGGCGCTCGTCGAAGTTGGGCGACGGCACGCGGCGCGCGGCGGGGACCCAGCCGTCGGCATCGGGCAGGTAGCGGTGCGTGGGCTTGGTCATGACGTGCCCTCGCCTTCCACGGCGCTGCGATCGGCGGCGTCCATGGCCTCGCGGATGCCCAGCTGCTGGATGCGGTAGCGCAGCTGGCGCAGGTTCAGGCCCAGCAGCGGCGCGGCCGCGGTGCGGTTGAAGTTGGTCTGCGCCAGCGCCTGCAGGATCAGCTCGCGCTCCACGGCTTCCAGCCTGGCCGGCAGGTCGATCGGGAAGACGATGCCGCGGCAGGCACGCTCGGCGGGGTCGCCGGCGGGCTCAGGTTCGGCCGCGCTGGCCGGGGCCGGTGCCACGGGTGGCGGCTCTGCCAGGGCCGGC